>CAMOHY010000058.1 GCA_946615495.1 uncultured Clostridia bacterium | reverse complement strand
ATAGGCTTCATGCCACGACTTCCAATGGACGTAGGCTTTTCCCTTTATTTGTTCGTCTGTTTCCATCTTTTTTAGAATGATATTCATGTTGCCGCTCCTCTCCAAATCCCTTTTTTTCGCTGTCTATTGCAACCTTACCATATTCCATGTTTATAATCAAGATTAGCAAAAAAGCCAAACTAACAGTCGGCAATACTTCGTGTAGCAGGAACCTCTTGCGCGGGGTATTGATGTCCTGTTTCGTTCGTGTTATGGTGTAAAAGCATTTGCGGCGGCGGTAAAAAACGTAGATTGTATGCGGGTTTCACAGTCTGTGGTTATCACTATTCGCACCATTTAGGGAAACCTTCTAAATCAAGGCTTCTTTCTTTTTCGACAAATCTTTACATTTTTTCTGTTATCCTGTATAATCAAACTGTTTCAAAGGGAAACGGGAGGGGATATGGCATGGTGGATTATGTGCTCATGGGCAAACGCATCCGCGCCAAGCGGCGGGCGCTGAAAATGTCCCAGGAGGTCATGGCGAAGGCCGTGCAAATTTCCCCCTCTTTCTATGGCAATATCGAGCGGGGCATTCGCATTCCCAGCATCGATACGCTGGTGGCCATCGCCAATGTGCTGGGCGTGGGCACGGATTTTCTGCTGGCGGACAGCGTGCAATCCGCCGCGGCCAAGCGCCCGCCGGAGGAAACCAAACTGCTCACCCGGTATCTGAGGGAGCGGGTGGCCGAGCTGATTGGCGAAGAGGAGGACGCTGCCTCCTTCGACGAACCCTTTCCGAATGAATAAACGAGTATTCAAAAAAGAGGCGGTTTTTCAGCCTCTTTTTCATTGCCATTCATTTGCTTATTTTTGCTTTACTCCAAGCTTGATAAGGGTATCCAGGCTCATTTTTGCGTTCTCCATGGGCGTTAAGTCGTTCCAGTGGTCCTGTTCGATCACAAACCATTTTGCGCCCGCGTCGATGCCAGCCTCCACCACGCCTTTCGCGTCCTGGCAGCCATAGCCGAAGGGCTTGAACGCAAACGGCACATGCTCGTCCGCTTTTTGCTCCTGGCCGATGAGGGCATACGGCGTGCCGCCGCCCTTTACGCCCACATAGTCCTTTAAATGGACGATTGGCGCGCGCCCAGCGTATTTGCGAAGATACGCCGCCGGGTCCTCCCCCGCGTATTTGACCCAGCAAACATCAATTTCCGTTTGCAAAAATTCGCTTTCCACCGCGTCATAGAGAAAATCCAGGCCGTAGATGCCGCACACATCCACAAATTCAAAATCATGATTGTGGTAGAGCAATTGGATGCCCGCCTCCCGGCATACGCGGCCGAACCAGGAAATGAAGGAAATCATGCTGGCAAAGCCCGCCGTTCCGGGGCGATGCGCCGGGTCCAGAGAGGGAATGGCCAAATATTTGCAGCCGATTTCCCGGTGGTAGGAAATGGCGCCAAAGGGGTCCTGCTGCAGGGCCTGCACCGCCACATGGCTGGATGCCGCCTGAAGCCCGGCCTCATTCAGCATCGCTTTGATTTCCTGAGCGCTGCGGCCAAAAAAGCCCGCAAATTCCACCCCGTCGTACCCCATCGCTTTCAGCGCGTGTAAAACGCCCGCCAAATCCCTCTGCGCGTCCTCCCGCGCCGAATATAATTGATAGCCCACCGGAATCTGTTTCATTTTCCGTCCTCGCTTCCCGCGGCAAAGCCCGCGTTCTTTTTTTCAGCTCCATTATACAACGGTTTCTTTCGCTTGTCATGACGAAATTGCGGGAAATTTTGTATTCTTTCCGATTGCGCGCCCCGGCTATTCATGCTATAATTTTTCGTGTTGTTTTGCTTCATACCGTCAATCCCAACTGCGAAAGGAAGGAAAGCCCATGGCATTGCTTGAAATGACGGTCCATTCCCAGGCGCTCAACCGGGAGGTGGACTTTTTGGCGGTCCTGCCGGAAAACACCGCCGGCATGATCGGCATGGAAAACGTAGAAAGCGCCTGCTGCCCCACGCTCTATCTGCTCCACGGCATGAGCGACGACCATACCATTTGGCTGCGCCGCACCAGCATTGAACGCTATGCAGCGGAAAAGGGCCTGGCGGTCATTATGCCCGCCGCTGACCTGAGCTTTTATACCAATATGGCTATGGGCGAAAGGTATTGGGACTTTATCTCCCAGGAGCTGCCCGCCCTGTGCCGCTCCGTATTTCCCCAGCTCAGCCCCCGGCGGGAGGACACCTTTGTGGCCGGGCTTTCCATGGGCGGCTACGGCGCGCTGAAATGCGGCCTGCGGGCGGGCGATACCTTTTCCTACGCCGCCGGCCTTTCCTCCTGCGCCGATATTGTGGACCTGGTCAAGCACAGCGGCTTGGGCCAGAAAGAATATTGGAAGGATATTTTCGGCGATCTGCGCCGCCTGCCCGGCTCCTTCAACGATTTATTCGCCGCGGCCAGGGATCGGGCCAAGGAAAATAAGGACAGCGTGCAGTTTTATATGTGGTGCGGAACGGAGGATTTTCTCTACGCTCAGAACGTAAAGCTGCGGGATCATATGCTTTCCCTGGGCCTGCCTCTCACCTACGAGGAATCCGCCGGCAACCACTGGTGGAGCTGCTGGGATGAAAAAATTCAAACCGTGCTCAACTGGCTGCCGCTGCAAAAGGAGGGAAAATAAGCCATGTCCGCCAACATCAAGCTTCGCCTCTTCTCCCACGCCCTGGGCATGTGCGAAACCGTGGATATCATTCTGCCCGTGGCAAAGGACCTGGCCCCCGGCCGGAAGCTGCCCGTTCTTTGGCTTTTGCACGGGGCCACCGGCTGCCATTCCGATTGGCTGCGGCTCACCTCCGTGGCCCGCTACGCTTCCCCCTACGGCCTGGCGCTGGTGATGCCCTCCGCCCATAACTCCAGCTACACCGATATGGCGCACGGCCAGAAATTTTATACCTATATCAGCGAAGAGCTGCCGGAAACCCTGCCCAAAATGCTGAACCTGTCCACCCGGCGGGAGGATAATTTCATTGCCGGGCTGTCCATGGGCGGCGCGGGCAGCATGATGATCGGGCTGAGCAAGCCGGACAGATACGCCGCTATCGGCTGCCTGTCCGCCGGTGCGGTGAACGAGGAGGGAAGCCTGCATAAAAGCCCCTTGTATGAAATCAACTTCGGCGCCGCGTCTACCAAAAACACCTATAAGGACCCGCTGGGCTGCGCCGGAAGGATCGTAAAGAACGGCCTGCCCTGCCCCCGCATTTACCACGCCTGCGGCGACGCCGATTTCCTGCTCGGCAGCGCCCACAAGACCCGCGATTATTTCCAGGCCTTGCCCGGCAATCCCTTCGATTATACCTACGTGGAGGACCCCGGCGCCCACTCCTGGGAATTCTGGGATGTCCACATCCGTCAATTCGTTGAATTCCTCCATTTGCCCCAGCGCACAGGCGAATTCATCTGATCCATAAAAATCAGGCGGGGTTTCCATGTTCACTATTTGGAAATCCCGTCTTTTTTTCTTTTGGGCTGCACAAAAATCCCTTTTCAGCGCATCTAATAGGTGGAACGTTCCGAAAGGGGGAACCCACGAATGACAAAGGAGACCTTCGCGCGGGAGGTGGAAGGCCATATGAACTCCATGTACCGCATTGCCTACACCATCCTCCGCAATGACCACGACGTGCAGGACGCGCTGCAGGAAGCGGCGCTGAAGGCCTGGGAAAAGCGGCAGACCCTGCGCCAGGAAGCATACTTTGCCACCTGGATGACGCGCATTCTCATCAACGAATGCCACAGCCTGTGCCGGAAGAGAAAACGCGTGGCCTACCTGAGCGATTTGCCCGAAACCGGCGAAACGCCCCAGGGCATCACCCTGCGCCTGCTCATAGAGGGACTGCCGGAAAAGCTGCGGCTGCCCTTCATGATGAAGTACGCGGAGGGAATGAACGCGGAGGAAATCGCCTACGCGCTCAAAATCACCCGGCCTGCCGTCAACAGCAGGATTCACCGGGCCAAGGAAACTATCAGGAAGGAGCTGAATTGGGATGATGGAAACCTTTGACGGGCTGAAGGATATTTTTCCCACCATGCCGCAAGCGTGCGAGAGGGCGCTGAAAAACACCGTCAATTCCTTGCGGGAGGATTCTCCGCGCCACGCGTTCCGCCCGATGCGCCGGGCGCTCGTCATCGCCCTTGCGCTTTTGTGCCTCACGGTATCTGCCTACGCCGCCCTCCGGCCCCAGATTATTGAATTGTTCTCCCGTGAATACGGCCGGGATTTCGGCTCGTGGATGGAAAGCGGCAATTATGCCCAAACCCATGCCTCCACAGAGGCAGGCGGCGCCGTGTTTACCATTCAGGAGGGGCTGCAAAAGGGTTTTGGCCTGTACCTGACCGGCACCATCGCGCCTCAGGACGGATACATCCTGTTAGACGAGGATTGCTCAGTGGAGGAGCCCTTCGGCTACAACATCCATCACGGCGAAAAAGCGCCGGAAGGCACGCCTACCATCGCCCAGAAGGCGGAAGAGAGCGGCAGCGCAATCCGGTTTGTCCATTGCGATCTGGAAAAAATCGGCGTGGAGGACGGCGTCCCGCTCAGCCCTGACTGTTGGGGATACGACGCCAAGGTGCGCCGGGACGGAACCATCGATTTCCTGATGGAGGTGGAAGACGGCCTGGCTGTGGAGCCCGGCGTTTCCTACACGCTGGAGCTCAGCGCGAATGCTTTTCCCGCAAACGCGGACGGGACGGCGGATTGGGAGCATCCCATTTCCCAATCCTGGAGCGTTACCGTTCTGCCCAAGCCCTTTGAAGATAATGAAGGAGGCGCGCAAAAATGAATCGATTGGCCGCATTTGTCCTTTCCCTGCTCTGCCTTTTCTCCCTTTTGCCCTCCGCCGCCCTGGCGGAAGTGGAAATGATTGTGCCGGAGGAATATGAAAAAACGGGCACCCTGCCCGTTTACCGAGCCATGGAACGGGATTTCAGCCGAAGCCTGAAGCCGGAGCTTTTCAACCAGTCCGCCGCCGTCAATCGGGTGGACGGCGCCAAGCATCACGATGGTTTCATAGAATTTGCCGACGGCGGCCGCCTGGAATGGGCTGAGGAAGCATTGTACTACCACACCTATGACGGCTTTGCGGAAGTGACCTACGAAACGGAAAACGGCAAGCCCGTTCAAAGCACGGTGCGCCGCCCCTCCCTCACCCAGGGCGCAAGCCGCCTGGCCCTGCGCATGCTATCCGGCTGGCCGGAAACGCAGGAAACCTATTCGCTCACAAAAGCTTCCCTTTCCACCCTTTCTTTGGCCGAAGCGCAGGAAACGGCGGAAAACCTGCTTGCCGCCCTGGGGCTTACGGGCTATAAATGCGAAACGGCGCTGGATATGAGCGCCGAGCGCATCCGCCAAATGGGCGAAAAATGGAACGTCCAGTTTCCGCCCAGATCCCTAATGAACCAGATTCCCTTGGACTTTAGCGCCGCGACTGCGGAAAACGAAGGGTACTATCTCCGGTATTTCCGCTACGGCCCGGACGGCAGTGAAGCCGGGTTCTTCCGCGCTTCGCTGTATGTCACCGCCCAGGGCGTGCAGGACTGCGACATTGTGGACCGGTTTGAAGCCGGAGAAATTTATGATACGCCCAATGCTTTGATTGACGCCAAGGCGGCGCTGGATGCTCTCCCCCGCGCTCTGGCAGCGGCCCGCTCTCCCCTCCAAATCGGCGCTGTGCTCAGCGCCCGGCTCACTTATCATCCCATGCGGGCGGAAAAGAAGGCGGACGGGCTGGTGCTTTCCCCCGTTTGGATTATCCGCTTTACCGGAGAGGACGAACAGGGCGCGTCCGACCTCTACGCTGCCTTCAGCGCCATCGATGGCCGCCTGGTAGACGGAAACTGGATGTAATGGCGTAGCCGTCCTTCGGGACGGCGCTCTTTTTTTGACCCTTCTGGACATAAATTTACATAAAAGACACGTTTCCCACATTGACAAAGCCATTTCACTCGATTAATATGGTAGGAAGAAAGCTTTTGCGCTTTCGCCTCCGGCGCAAGGAATGAGCGCCGGACCAAATTGGACGCCGCCCGTTCGGAAGGGAAGAAAAATACGCGATGAAAAAACGGCTCTCTTTGTTTCTTGCTTTTCTCTGCCTGCTCCTCTCTTTTCCAGGGCTTTCGGAGGAGGCGCAGCAGAAGCCTTACCCCGCCAGAGCGGAATTGATCGATAAGATCATCGAAACAGGCCATCAGCTGTATGTAAGCACCAACGGAAAATTGCAGCGCGCGCAGTATGCGGGCGATATCTTTATTTGCAAAAATTTTACCGTGCATGTTTTCCGCGAAAACTGCGGCAGCTACCGCATGGAAGAATATCCGTCCGTCCCCCTCATGGTGCCCAATAACCTGCCCGCCAAGGACTGCAAGCCCTACGCTTACGGCTATTGCTGGGAGGATGTGCCGCCGGAGGAGGGAAACCCCTTCTATATCGCCGCTCAATTCCTTTACGATAGCGAGCTTTCCAAAGCGGAAAACATGCGCAAAGCCCTGGAATTCATGAAGCAGGTGAGGCGGGGCGATTTTTTCCAAATGACCGCCCAATACTATTACGGCACCGGCGCCCACAGCGCCATCATGATTTCCGATTACGACCCGCAAGCCAACACCGTGCACTGGATGGACAGCAACATGGCCGGGGAAAAACGGGACGGCATCCGCTACGGCAAGGTGCAGTACGACATGGAAAAGGATATTACCTGGTGGGCCGACGCCTTTTGCAAGAAATGCCGGGGCGCCACGCTGTACCGCCTGCGGGACGATATTGTTTTCTACGGCGAATAGCGGGCTTGCCCTGTTTTATCCGCCGCCTGCCGGCAAGGCGTGAAGCGCGTAATAAAAAGATGTACAATTTCTGAAAAAAGTGATATAATCATCGTAGTTATTATTCAAATGTTTCGCGTGAATCGTTTTTATGTACAGGGGGAGGATTCGGAAGCATGGATAACCGTCTTATTTCCCAATTGCAGCAAGTGCTGAACCGGCTTCGCACGCCCATTTCCCTTCTGGATGCGGATGGAAACTGCCTGATTCCCAATGAAGACATTCGCTTTTCCCTGCCGGCGCTGCCCCAGCCCGGCGTACCCGTAGCCCAGGATGGGCGGCTTTACCAAATGTGCGTTTCCGCCCCCAATTGGGTCATTATGACCACTATCACCGACGCCGACGCCGCCAGGGACGCTTTTGTGCTCTGCGACGCCATGATCGGCGCGGTGATTGCCGCCAATGAAGCGGGAAACGATTTAAATAACGCTTACCAGCGCATTTTGCAAAACGAGCTTTCCCTGGCGGAGCTGGACGCCGTGGTGGACGAGCACGGCATTCCCGCCTCCGTTCCCCGGTGCGTGCTGCTGATGCACATGGTGCAGGTGCAGCAGCACAACGCCTATGAAATTTTGGAAGAATTCCTGCCCCGCTCCAACAGCGACGTGCTGGTGGCTATGGACAAGCACACCGCCGCTTTCATCAAGGATGTGAGCGGGCTGGAGGATGAGGACGACCTGCGCCAGTTCGCCTGCGCCGTGCAAGAAACGCTGATGGGCGAAATTGCCCTGCCCGTTACGGTGGGCATTGGGGAAATTGCCAAATCGGTGGGCGATTTGCACGCTTCCTACCGCCAGGCGCGCCGCGCCATCGAAATTGGCCGCGCCTACGCGCCGGAGCGCACCATCCATGTTTACCGCTCCATGATGCTGGAAAGGTTCTTGTCCGATCTCTCCCCTGAAATGGCCGAGCATTACCACAGCCTGCTCTTTAACCGTTCCACCGCCCGGCTGTTCGGGGAAGAAATGCTTTACACCATCGAAATGTTCTTTAAAAAGGACCTGAACCTGTCCGATACCGCAAGGCAATTGTACATTCACCGCAACACGCTGGTGTACAGGCTTGACAAGGTGCAGCGCCAGGTTGGCCTGGACCTGAGGAAATTTGAGGACGCCGTAACCTTCAAAATGCTGCTTGAGATGCGCAAATGCGGCAATAATAAAACAAAAGGAAAAAAGGGACGCTGAGGAAGCGTCGGAAGGAGAACTCATGAAGAAAAAAATCCTGGCCCTGTGCGTCGCCGCCGTGCTGCTTTGCGCCACAGCGGTCATCACCGGCCACGCCTCCGGCTTTTTTGATTTTTTTTCCCAGAAGGGCAAAACCGTTACGATCAGCCAGGAGGAATACGATCGCCTTTCGCGCTTCTCCAATATGGACCTGATTTTGCAGTACGTGGAAGCCTGGTACTATAAAGAGCCGGATGTGGACGCGCTGATTGAAAACGCCACCCGCGGCCTGCTCTATGGCCTGGAGGACCCTTATACCTTCTACTACAGCGAAGCCGAATGGGCCGATATGTGGGAAGAGGATGAGGGCGAATACGCCGGCGTGGGCCTGCAATTGCTGGGCAATCGGGAGGATTATTCCGTCACCATCACCCGCGTGTTCAAGGACACCCCCGCCGAGCGCGCCGGCATCCATAAGGGCGACCGGCTGGTGCGGGTGGAGGATATCGCGGTGGACGCCTACACCATGCAAAACGCCGTCAACGTTATGCGCGGCACGGTGGATGAGCCGGTGGAAATTGAAGTGCTCCGGAACGGCGAATACCTCACCTTCCAGGTGCCCAGGGCCGTCATTCACGTGAACCGCCTGGAATATACCATGCTGGACGGCCAGGTGGGCTACATCGTGCTTTATGAATTTGCCGGCGAAAGCGAAAAGGAATTTGCCGATGCCTTCTCCGCGCTCAAAGCGCAGGGCGCAAAGGCCCTCATTGTGGACCTAAGAGACAACGGCGGCGGCTGGGTGCAGTCCGCCATGGATATTGCGGACCTGTTCCTGGATGAGGGATTGCTGGTTTATACCGAGGACCGCTACGGCACGCGGGAAGAAATGACCACCAAGGCCGGGAAAGATGATATTCCCCTGGTGATGCTCATCAATGAAAACTCCGCTTCCTCCTCCGAAATTCTTTCCGGCGGCCTGCACGACTGCGGCCGG
This sequence comes from uncultured Clostridia bacterium, assembly GCA_946615495.1. Lineage (GTDB taxonomy): Bacteria > Bacillota > Clostridia > Christensenellales > Aristaeellaceae > RUG563. The sequence continues at coordinate 1,378 of CAMOHY010000058.1, read as the reverse complement.
GCCACGCTGGTGGGCACCCAGTCCTTTGGCAAAGGCATCATCCAAACCGTGGTGCCGCTTAACGACAATAAGGACGGCTTCCAAATGACCTATGCCCAGTACTTTTTGCCCTCCGGCGCAAGGGTGCACGAGGTGGGCATTACTCCCGATATCCTCTCCGAAATGCCGGAGGATATGAAGCAGGCCACCTTTGCCCTGGGCGATCTTTCGGACCCGCAATTGAAGGACGCCTTGGACGCCGCCAAGCAGCTGATCGCCCAGCCTTAAAAAAGACGAAAAAACGTTGAAAACAAGCAAACTCCAGAGGAAAGCCTGCTTTCTTCTGGGGTTTTCCTATTGGAAGCGAGAGCAAAACAAGCCTGCTTTTCCGGCTTTTTCCCAAGGGGGATTTTTGACGGATGCTGTAGTATGTAGTATAATGAATAGAAAACACGAAAGGAGGCCGCGGCATGAGGAAGAGCTTGAAAGCCCTGACTGCGCTGTGTATATTCGCGCTTTTGCTGCCGCTTTGTCCTGCCCGCGGCCTGGAAAACGAGGCTTTTACTCCCACGCCGCCCCGCCTGCGGGCCCTGCTCATCGGGTGCGACCATTTCATTTCCCAGCCGGACACCTGGCCCGCGGCGGATAATAACCTGCGTTTGCTGTCCGATACGCTGATTACCGATTCCCGCCGCTACGCCCTGATCCGCTCCTATTCCGGGTCCATCGCCTCTGTTTCCGCGCTGGAGGAAGCGGTGGAAAGCGCCTTTCAAAACGCGCAGGAGGAGGATGTCTCCCTCATCTATATCGCCACCCACGGCGTCTTTAACGAAGAAGCCAGCACGGCCCAGGCCGCCCTGCTGCTCAGCGACGGGCAGGAGGAGGCCTTGCTTTCCGCGCCCGAACTGCAAGGCATGCTGGATAAAATTTCCGGCACCAAGGTGCTTATTTTGGACGCGTGCAATTCCGGCGCGTTCATTGGCAAAGGCTTGTCCGGCGGCGCGGACCGGGTGTATTTTACCGGCCCGCAATACAAGGTGCTGTGCAGCGCGGGCGGCAGCGAAGCCAGCTGGTATTATCAAGGCGGCGGCGACGCCGCGTCCGGGGCCAGCTATTTTGCCACGGTGCTTTCTCAGGGCCTTGGCGCCCAGGGAGATCACGGGGCGGACCAGAACGCAGACGGCAGCATCACCCTGGCCGAGGCCTACGCTTATTTGCTGGATAATTACGCCGCGTCCACTCCCCAGGTCTATCCGCAGCTTGACGGCAGCTTTTCCCTGTTTTCCTATGATCCGAACCGGCCGCAGCGTATTCAAAAGGCCGTGACGGATATCACCTTTGAAGATACCCTGCTCACCGCCGGACAAAGCCAAGTGACCTTTTCCTTTACGGTGCAGCG
>CAMOHY010000057.1 GCA_946615495.1 uncultured Clostridia bacterium | reverse complement strand
AGAGGCCGAGAGTTCAAATCTCTCCACCCAGACCACGGAAAACCCCGGAAACCTTATGGAGTAAGGTTTCCGGGGTTTTTTGATACGGCTGAATAAGATGAATATTCCCAAAAATCTTTAGAAATTCCAGTTTACTACCCACCCTATTACCCACAAAAGCGCAAAGCCCTTTCAAATCAGGGAAACGTCGTTGCCTTTGTTTCAAGGACTGTTGGCGGGGTTCTTCTGGCATCACGGCGAATGATGCAGCCAAGGCGCGTCGTCTCTCCATAAAAAGACATTCCCCGGCCTATTAGCAGGCCGGGGTACTTTCGTTATACAGCTTAACGCTTCATTATTATATCAATCAGCCGCAGCATTCTGCCTGCCATAGATTTCTTTTTCCCCTGTACAAATGGCTTCCCGTTCTCTTCATGGCTTTTCTTTCTTATCGAAAGAGGAATCTTTTATTTCGGAAAAATCGAAATAAAAAATCCTTTATTTCGAGAATGAAAAAAGATTCATAAAATAAATGGTAAAAAAAAGAAAAAAATATACAAATTTGACTTTTTATCAATTGCTATTCATTCCATTTTGTGGTGTAATATTACTGAAACATTGAAACAATCTATGAGGCCTTCTGGGAAAGGAGAGAATTGCCCATGAAAAGAGGGAATGGATTCCGGATGCCCGGTTTCCTGCTGGCGGCCTTCCTCCTTGCGGTTCTTTCCTGGCCAGCCAAAGCGGAAAACGCCGTGCTCAGCTATCCGGAATATTGGGAGCTCTTTGGCAGTGAAAGGGGCGTTGAAGCCTCCTGCCCCCTGTTTGCATCCGATGGCGAAGCGCTGAGCGAAGGGGATTCCTTCACGTTTTCCTTCAGCGTCCGCGAAGCGGTTTTTGGTTACCCGCAGTTTACCTATCGCATGACGGGAAACAACATTCTGGATAATGCCTACACCCTGCTTGTGGACGGCAAAACGCCATATACCGAATGCAGCGCTTTGAAGCTGGAAAGCCAATGGCTGATGGACGGCCCCTTTGAAAAAGACCGGTACGGCAATGAAGTGGTGAGTATGCCCAGGAAGGATATGGGCACGCTGCAATGCCGGATGCTGGGAAAGGCCGGGCTGTACAGCCGGGGTATGGGGCTGTACTTGACCGCCGGAGAGCATGAAATTACCATTCTTTGCAGGGAGGGGCCCTTTGAGCTTTTCAGCGTGACGCTGGAAAAGGAAATGATGCCGGAAGCGGATAACGCGGAGGGAGCCCTGACGGGCAGCCGAAGCATTGCCATTCAGGCGGAAAACGTGCCCGCCCGGAATAATCCCAATGTGCGGCCCGCCGCGGATTACGACTTGCGCCTGACCCCCTACAGTAACCAGGAAAAGGTAATTAATTATATTGAAGATATTTCCTATCATTACGCCTTGGACGCGCTGGCCTACGATTTTTCCGTGGAGGAAGAGGGCTTCTATGCTCTGGCCCTGCGCATGCGCCAGGCGGAGCTGGCCAATTTTCCGGTATTCCGCACCTTCTATGTGGATGGGCGCATCCCCTCCCCGGCGTTTATGGACGCGGCGTTTTCCTACTGCCTGAATTTTGAAAACCAAACGGTGAAGGATGGAAACGGCGAACCCGCTCTTGTGTACCTGACGGCGGGACAGCATACCCTGACCGTTCAAACCTCCCTGGACCCCGTCCGCCCCGCCGTGCTTTCTTTGAACCGCATATCGGACGAAATGGCGGCCCTGGCGCTGGACATTACCAAGATCACCGGCGGGAACACCGACTTTTTCCGGGATTTCAGCCTGACGGATTTTGATTTTCACATCGAAGAGGACCTGCGGCGCTGGGTAAACGAGCTGGAAGACGTGCGCGCGTTCCTGCGGGGCGTGGCCGGGACGGAAGGAAGAATCGGGGCCCTGAGCCATTTGGATATGGCCATCGATACGCTGGAATTGCTGGCCCAGAAGCCCGACGATCTGCCCAAAAAGCTGGGCCAGTTCAGCCAGGGCGCGTCCTCCGCCCGGTCCTTCCTGGTGAACATGACGGAAAGCCTGCAAAGCAGCGGCATGGGCCTGGACAGCATTCATTTTTATACCGATGCTGCTCTGCTGCCCCAAACCCCGAACGCGGCAGAACAGCTCAGCGCCGCCGCCCAGCGCTTTGGCGCGTCCTTTGGGGACCAGGGCTACGCCGCGGGCAACGAAGCGGAGGAGGGCACGCTGCAGGTGTGGGTGAACCGCCCCCGGCAGTACCTGGAAATCCTGCAGCGCATGGCGGACACCTCCTTTACCCCGCAAACCGGCGTGAAGGTGGACTTTTCCATCATGCCGGATGAAAGCAAGCTGGTGCTGGCCAACGCCTCCGGCAGCGCGCCGGACGTGGCTCTGGGCGTATCCTCCGGGCGCACGTATGATTTAGCGGTGCGCGGCGCGCTGAAAAACCTGCGGGATTATGAAAACTTAAATCAGGTAGGCCGCTGGTTTCCCACGGGACTGCTGATTCCTGGGGTGTGCGACGACGGATTGTACGCTCTGCCGGAAACCTTCAATTTCTATGTGCTGTTTTACCGCAAGGATATTCTGGACAATATCGGCGTCGCCGTGCCGGACAGCTATGAGGACGTGCTGAACCTGCTCCCCACCCTGCATAGGTTCGGCCTCAATTATAACAATTTCGTAGCCAACGTGATCGGCTACAAGAGCTTTTCCATCACCACGCCCTTCATTTTCCAGGCGGGGGGCAAGCTGTACGAAAACGGCAACATTCATATCCTGCTGGACGAGCCGAAGGCTATTCAGGGTCTTCAAACCCTGACCGACAGCTTCATCATCTACGATATGGATTACGAAATCAATTCCTTCTATCAATCCTTCCGGGACGGCACCCTGCCCATCGGCACGGCCAACTACGGTATGTACAATCTGCTCATGAACGCGGCCCCCGAACTGTCCGACCGCTGGGGCATCGCCCTGTACCCTGGGCTGACGGATGAAAACGGAACCGTGCAGCGCTGGACCAGCGGGGCGGAGCAAAGCTGCTTTATCTTTTCCTCCACGAAAATGGAAAATGAGGCCTGGCAATTCCTCACCTGGTGGATGAGCGAGGAAACCCAGACGGAATTCGCCTTTACCCTCCAATCCACCCTGGGTAACGAATACTTGTGGAACAGCGCCAACACCGCGGCCTTTGCGAACTCTCCCTGGCCTACGGAGCATAAGAAAATTATCGCCGAGCAAATGCAGTGGATTTACGAAGCGCCCCGGGTGCCGGGCAGCTATATGGTGGAGCGGGAAATTTCCAACGCCGTCAACGCGGTGTGTCTGGAAGGCAAAAACCTGCGCGAAGCCCTGGATGAAGCCGTCAAGCGCATCGACCGGGAGGTAGAACGGAAGCTGGAGGAATTCGGGCGCATAGAAAACGGGCGGTTGACCGAACCTTTCCTGGCCCCGGATTTGGACATGGTAAAGGAGTGGCTGCAATGATGAAAACAAAATCCTTGGCCGCTCCTGCGCGCCGTCCCCAAAGCATCCGGGCAGCCTATGTGTTCATCGCCCCTTACGCGCTTTTGTTTTCCCTGTTCATCGTAATCCCGGTGGCGATTGCCATCGGCCTGTCCTTTACAAACTTCAACACCATTCAATTGCCCTCCTTCGTGGGCTTCATGAATTATGTGAACCTGCTCACCCGCGACGCCATTTTCATGCAGTATGTGCTGCCCAACACCATCTTGTTCGCCGTCATCGTGGGGCCGGGGGGCTATGTGCTCAGCTTTTTCCTGGCCTGGTGCTTAAGCCAGATTTCCAAGGGCCCCCGGACCGTGCTGGCGCTGCTTTTATACAGCCCCTCCATGACCAGCGGCGTAGCCATGACGGTGGTTTGGCGAATCCTGTTCAGCGGCGACGAGCGGGGGTATTTAAACGCGCTGCTTTTGAACCTTGGCTGGATCAGCGAGCCCATTGCTTTTTTGCAGTCCTCGGAATACCTGATGCCCGTCATGATCGTGGTGGCCCTGTGGAGCAGCATGGGGGTTGGGTTCCTGGCCATGCTGGCGGGCATGATGAACATTGATGAAACCATGTACGAGGCGGGCTCCATCGACGGCATCCGGAACCGATTGCAGGAGGTATTCTATATCACCATTCCCCTCATGAAGCCTCAGATGCTCTTTGGCATGGTGATGGCGGTGGTGAACACCTTCCAGGTGGGCTACATCGGCGTATCCCTGTCCGGCGCCAACCCCACGCCGCAATACGCGGGCCAATTGATCGTGAACCTGATTGAGGATTACGGCTTTATCCGTTACGAAATGGGCTACGCCTCCGCCGCCTCCGTGGTGCTGCTGATTTTGATTTACGTAATTACCAAGGAGTCCGGCAAGATTTTTAAGGAAGACTGAGAAAGGAGAAGGCCTTATGAAAAGAAAGTGCTTGCTTTGGGCCGCCCTCATCTGCCTTCTTCTTTCGCCCTTCCAGGCGCTGGCGGATGAAGCGCCGTATTATACCCTCACCGAAACCTACGACGGCAAGCGGGTCTATTCCCAAAACGGGTACTTGCCGGAAAAGACCTATTACGAATTTGACGGAAAAGCATTGAAGCGTCCGGCGGATCTGTTTGTGGACGGGAACACCCTGTACATTTCCGACGAGGGCAACAAGCGGGTGATTCAGTGCACCCTGGACGGGGAGCTGATTCGGGTAATTGGGGATAAGAAAACCTTTTCCACCCCCGCTGGCATTTACGCCCGGAACGGGAAGCTGTACGTGTGCGACAGCAAGGAGGACGCGGTATTCGTGTTCGATGGAAAAAGCGGCGAATTGCTGCTGACGCTCACCCATCCCGGCACCGCTTTGTATGGACAGAAAAACGCTTTCCGGCCGCTCAAAATCGCCGTGGACGAGGCGGGGGGCATGTACGTAATCAGCAAGGGCAACACCAACGGCATCGCCCAATTTAGCGCGGACGGCACGTTTCTTGGCTACTTTGGGGCCAACAGCACGGAAATTTCCCTGGAGGAAAAGCTCAAGCGCCTCACCTATACGCAGGAACAATTGAACATGCTCAAAAAGAACGTGCCCTCCACGCCCACTTCCTTGGCCATGGACGCGCGCGGCCTGGTGTACACCGTAACCACGGGCTCGGAAACGGTAAAGCGCCTGAGCATGAGCGGGCTCAACATCATGCCCCCGGTATCCTGGGGCTTCCAGAACGCCATCGATATTGCGGTGAGCAAGGAAGAAACCGTTTTCGTGGTAAATGAGCTGGGCTCCATTATGGAATATACCAGGGATGGACGGGTGCTGTTCTACTTTGGCGGCGAGGACTTGGACCGCACCCGCATCGGCCTGTTCGTGTCCACCGTGGCCATTGATGTGGACGCGGAGGGCCGGCTCTATGTGCTGGACCGGGACAAGGCCCTGGTGCAGCGCTTTGAAATCACCGAATACGCCGCCCTGGTGCATGAAGCCTTGGCCCTTTACCAGGAAGGGCTGTACGCCCCCAGCCAGGAGCCCTGGGAAAAAGTAATCAAGCTGAACAGCATGTTCGATTACGCCCAAATGGGCCTGGGCAAAGCCTACTATAAACTGGAGCGCTACGGCGACGCCCTGAAGGCCTTCCGCTTAGGAGGCGATAAGGCCGGGTACAGCGACGCTTACTGGGAGGTGCGCAACGCCTGGGCCCAGCAAAATATCCTGTGGCTCATTTTCGGCATCGCGGCCCTGATTCTTCTGCGCAGGTTATGGAAGCTGCTCAAAACCAAATGGCGGCCCGCGGCGCGTTTATCGCAGGCCGTCGGGCGCGCTATGGACGCAAAGCTCGTCCGGGAAATCCGTTTCATGGGCTATTTCCCCCGGAATCCGGCGGACGCCTATTATGGCGTGCGGTTTGAAAACAAGGTGTCTGTTCTGTCCGCTTCCATCTTATACGCCGCCATGTTCGTGATTTACCTGGTGAACAAATACGCCTGCGGCTTCCTGTTCAAGGGCGTGCAGGACGGGCGCTATGAAATCATGCACGATATTGTGCTGGTAATCGGGGGCCTGCTGCTGTTCCTGGTGGCCTGCAATCTGATTTGCTCCATCCGGGATGGGGAAGGCACCTTTAAGCAAATGTACTGCGGCCTGGCCTACGCCCTGACCCCCTATATCGTGCTGACCCCCATCGTATTCGGCCTGTCCTTCGTGCTCACCTACAACGAAGCGTTCATTATTACCCTGCTGAACATTCTTTCTCTGGCCGGGTGCTTCATCCTGATTGTGATGATGGTGAAAACCCTGCAAAACTATTCCTTCCGGGAAACCATCGTGACGCTGCTGCTTTCCCTGTTCACCATGCTCATGATCGTGATCGCCCTGGTGATCGCGGCGGCGCTGATTGCCCAGTTATGGGAATTCCTTTCCGGCGTTTGGAAGGAGGCGAGATTCTACTATGAGAAGTAAAGAATTTTGCCTGCTGTTGCTTTTGCTGCTGCTTTTGCCCTGGACCGGCGCGGCGGAAACGCATACGGCGGAAAATGAAGGCTATCTTTTAACCATCGACAGCGAAACCATGGCCCTTTCCCTGCTGGATAAGGCCAGCGGAAAGGAATACATGAGCGGGGCGGACCCGGACAGCGTATCCGGAAACGCCGCCTGGAAGGGCTTCCTTTCCTCCTCCTTCAGCATCGATTACGTGTCCGGCACCAGCACCTCCGCCCAGCGGGCCGATGTGCGCACGGGGGAAGCGCAGCTTGCAATGGAAAAGCGAAAAGACGGCGCGGACTTTACCGTGGATTTTCCGGCCCTGGGCCAAAGAATGAAGGTGGAAATCCGGCTGGAGGAGGACGGCCTGTCCGTTTTCGTGCCGGGGGACTCCATTGAGGAATACGGCGAAACCCAGCTTTGCGGCCTGTATTTGCTGCCCTGCTTTGGCGCGTCGCGCCTCAATGAGCGGGCGGGCTATATGCTGATCCCGGAAGCGGCGGGGGCCATCATCGCTTTTTCCGACGGCAAGGGTGTGGGCAACACGCCGTACATCAAGCGAATCTACGGGGCCAATGTGGGGGTGGACCGGAGCGTTTCCTCCCGCCTGAACCGCCCGGCGGAGGAAATAACCCTGCCTTTGTACGGCATGGCCTACACGGAGGAAGGCGCGGCTTTCCTGGCGGTCGTGGAAAAAGGCGGGGAAGCGGCGGAAATGCTGGCCTATCCCGGCGGCGTAATCACGGAATACAATTGGGCGGCGGCGCATTTCATCCTGCGGGAATCCTACATTCGCCAAACCACCCGCACCATGGGCCTGCCCGCCAGGGAAACCAACGCTTACTGCCGGGATATGAAGGTGCGCTTCTACTTCCTGCAAGGGGAGGAAGCCAATTACGCCGGCATGGCCCGGAAATACCGGCGGGTATTGGAAAACGAAAACGCCCTGCAAACCGCCGATACGGCCTATCGTCCCCGGCTGGACTTCCTGGGCGCGGAAACGGAAAAGTTCCTTTTGTGGGATCAGCTGGTGCCCATGACCACGGTGAATCAGGCCAGAGAGATTCTCAAGGAAGCCTTGGCCCTGGGCTTGACGGCGCCGCTCATCAATTACCGGGGCTGGCAAAGCGGCGGCCTTTCCCAAAACTATGGCAGCGGCGCTGTGGGGCTGGAGGGAAAGCTTGGCAGCGTCAAGGAGTTAACGGCCCTGAAGGATGAAACGGAAGCGGCCGGCGGTCTGTTCTTCCTGGAAACCGACCCCGTGCTGGCGAACCCCAATCGCATGTACAATATGCGCTTGGACATCGTGCGCTCCATCGGCCAAACGGTGGCGGAGATTCCCACGGGGAAGGAGCTGTATCCTTCCATGTACTACTTAACGCCCCGGCGCACGGCGGAAATCTTAAAGGATTACCAAAAAAAGTATCAGGCCGGCTTTCCCGGCGTGACGCTTTCTACCCTGCCCAACACCCTGTTTTCCTACTATTCCGCCGGGCGGAACTACACCCGGGGCGAGGCGCTGGAAAGCGGCAGGGAAGCGCTGAGGCAGCTTGCGGCTATGAAGCTGGCCCTGAAAAACCCCTTGGCCGCCTACTATCCTTTCATGTCGGCGTATCTGGATATGAGCCTTAGCTGCACCAGCTATTCCTTCATTACCGCCGAGGTGCCCTTCCTGCCTTTGGTTTTAAGCGGCCATGTGCCCTACTATGGCAATTACAATAATTTCGATTCCAACCAGCGGCGGCAAATGCTCAAGCTGATTGAATACGGCGCCAATCCTTCCTTCCTGATTACAGGTGAGGAAGTGCAGAAGCTGATGAACACCAATTCCTCCGATGTATTTACGGCGCAGTGGAGCGTGATGGCCGATACCGTGCTCAAAACGGATGAAGAAATCCGGGCCCTCCGCGCGGAAATTGGGGACCGGACGATGACCGATCACACGCTGCTTGCAAACGGCGTGGCCCAGGTGCGGTATGGCGAGGATCTTTTCCTGCTGGTGAATTACGGCGATCAGCCCTGCACCGTGAACGGAACGCAGGTGGAGCCCCTGAGCTATGCTTTGGTGAAAGGGGGCGGAGCGGAATGAAAAAGAAATGGTTCGGCCTGGTGGCCCGGCGGGAAATGAAGGGCTACATCTTCCTGCTTCCCTGGCTCGTCGGCTTTGTGTGCTTTTTCGCGGTGCCCTTGGTTCAGTCCTTCATTTACAGCCTGAGCAACGTGAAAATGACCGCCGCGGGCCGGAAAATGAGCTATGTTGGCTTTGATAACTTCAAGTACCTGTTCAACGAAGATACGGTGTTCACGGGATTGCTGTCCGATTTCTATCGGGAAGCCATCCTGCGCCTGGCGGTGATTCTGGTATTTTCCCTGGTGATCGCCATGATGCTGAACCATAACATCAAAGGCAAGGGCGTGTACCGCACCATCTTCTTCCTGCCCATCATTGTGGTATCCGGCCCGGTGCTCCAGCGGCTCATGGACGAGGGGGCCACCACCGTGCCCCTGATTGAAAGCTACGGCGTATCGGGCATCGTTTCAGAATTGCTGCCCGCGTCCCTGGCCAATCCCTTAAACAGCCTGTTTACCCAATTGATTCTGGTGCTCTGGTATTCCGGCGTGCCCATTCTGATTTACATGGCGGGATTGCAGAAAATTGACCGCTCGGTGTACGAGGCCGCGCTGATTGACGGCGCGGGAGGCTGGGTGGCCTTCTGGAAAATCACCCTGCCCGCCATTCAGCCCATGATTCTCATTAACGGCATTTACACCCTGGTTTTCCTGGCCACCAGCGGATTAAACAACGTGATTTCCGAAATCAATTCCCGCATGTTCAACACCTCCTTTGGCGGCGGCTACGGCGTGGCTTCCGCCATGGCCTGGGTGTATACGCTCACCCTGGCCGTGGGCCTGCTGGTCATCTATCTGGTCACCAAGCCCCGGAAGGCCACGGTGGTGGAGGTCAGCAAAACCAGAGAGCAACTCAGGGTAGAGCGATTGCACGCCCAGCGCGCCGCCGCCCGGAAAGGAGGCGCGGCATGAGCGCGAAAGCAACGGTTTTTCCCCGGAAAAACAGCGCCCAGGCTGTGAAAAAAGCCATCCTGGGCAGCAACGGAAAGCTGGGGCTGGGGGCCAAGGCGTTCCTGTACGTAATGCTCACGTCTCTTGGCTTTGTGTACGTGTACCCCATTTTGCACATGGGAGTCACCAGCCTCAAATCCTTAACGGACCTGCTGGACCCCTCCGTGCAGTGGCTGCCCCATCAATTGAGCCTGGACAATTACCAAAAAGCCCTGGAGGTGATGGGCTTTCAGGAGCATCTGATGGATACGCTGCTGGTTTCCTTCCTGCCCAGCCTCTTTCAAACCCTTTCCTGCGCCCTGGCGGGCTATGCCTTCGCCCGGTTCCGCTTTAAGGGCAAGAATTTCTGGATGGCCTGCGTGCTGCTCACCTTCATCGTGCCCTTCCCGGTGCTCATGGTGCCCACCTACACCCTATATTCCGATTACGGCATCTTAGGCTCCATCCTCACCATGATTCTGCCCGCCGCCACCGGCCAGGGCCTGCGCAGCGCCATTTTCATCCTGATTTACAAGGCGTTCTACGAGCAGACCCCCGCCTCCCTGGACGAGGCCGCCCGGGTGGACGGGGCCAGCGAAAAGCGCATCTTTTTCACCATCGGCGTGCCCCTGGGCCTGCCCGCTATGCTGACCACCTTCCTGTTTTCCTTCGTATGGTATTGGAATGAAACCTACACCACCAGCCTGTACATGGGCAACGCCGCCCTGGGCGACGCCCACAGCGTGTCCACATTGCTCATGGAACTGAGTAAATTCGAGGACAGCTACAAGGCGTACCTGGAAAAGGTGAGCGGCTGGGCCGCCAAGATGGGCGGGGCCACCAACATTCAAAACGAGGCCGTCACCATGGCCGGCACCATTTTGACCATCCTGCCCCTGCTCATCATCTACTTCTGCCTGCA
>CAMOHY010000056.1 GCA_946615495.1 uncultured Clostridia bacterium | reverse complement strand
AGGGCAGGCCGCTCTTATCGATCATAACGGAGGTGAAGCCGCCGTCGATGCAGCTCTTGCAGGTTTCAAAATCGGGGCCATGGTCCAGATGCAGCACGATGGGCAGGTCGGTTTCCTGCACGGCGGCCTTGACCATGTTTACCAAATAAGTATGATTGGCATAAGCGCGGGCGCCCTTGCTCACCTGCAGGATCACAGGGGCGTTTTCCATTTTGGCCGCTTCGGTGATGCCCTGCACGATCTCCATGTTGTTCACGTTGAACGCGCCGATGGCATAGCCGCCTTCATAAGCCTTTTTGAACATTTCCTTGGATGTTACCAGAGCCATATTTCTTCATCCTCCTTCGTTTCCTTTGGGGTGAATCAATCCAGTTGATTATTATACACGATATTTCCTGTTTTGACCAGCCCCTGGGCAGGAATTATCCCACTTTCTTTACAGATTTTCGTGGGCCTGCCGCACCAGCGCTTCTATTTTACCGGCCTCGATGGCCTCTCCGGGGCCGGGGCGGATGTCCGCCAGGAATTCAATATTCCCCGCCGGGCCCTTGATGGGCGAATAGGTGAGGCCCGCCACGTGCCAGCCGAAGGACGGAGCGAAAGCGCAAATTTCCTGAAGCACCCGCTCATGAATCTCCCTTTCCCGCACCACGCCGTTTTTGCCACCCTGCCCCTTGCCCGCCTCGAACTGAGGCTTGATGAGGGTCAAAAAACGGCCCTCCTCCCCCATGATGGCGGCGGCCACCGGCAGGATGAGCCGGATGGAAATAAAGGAAACGTCCATCACCGTCAAATTGGGCCGCTCTGGAAAGTGGTCCAAGGTCAGGGTGCGGGCGTTGGTGCGTTCCATCACCGTCACGCGCGCGTCGTTGCGCAGCTTCCAATCCAGCTGGCCGTATCCCACGTCGATGGCGTACACGTGCCGGGCCCCGTGGCGCAGCAGCACATCGGTAAAGCCTCCGGTTGCCGCGCCGATATCCATGGCCACCGCGCCGCTCACATCCGCCCCGAAGGCCTCAATGGCCTTTTCCAGCTTATGGCCGCCGCGGCTGGCAAAATGGGCCTGATCCCCCCGCACCTGCAAGGGCGCGTCCTCCGCCAATTGCTCGGAGGATTTGAGAACCTTCTTTTCGCCCACGTACACCTGACCCGCCATAATGAGCGCCTGCGCCTTTTCCCGGCTCTCGGCCATTCCTCTCGTTACCAGCCACACGTCCGCCCGCTGCTTCACTTTCTGAGCGCCTCCTTCACTTGCCGCGCAATGCTTTCCCCGTCCAGTCCGTAGCGCTGGAGCAGCTGCCCCCTTCCGCCGTGGGGAATGAACCGGTCCGGCAATCCCAGCATAGCGATGGGCGCGGCGGCCCCCTCCTTTGCGCACCAGGCGGCCACGGCGCTGCCAAAGCCTCCGGCCAGGCAATGCTCCTCCACCGTTACCAAGGGGATGCGGCCGGCCGTCAAGCGCAGCAGCGTTTGCTCATCCAGCGGAGAAAGGGTGGAAGCGTTAATGACCGCGGCGTTAATTCCATCGTTTTTGAGGCTCTGCGCCGCCTCCAGGCATTCCCGCAAAATGGCGGAGGAAGCCAAAATAGCCGCCTCGCCGCCCGGCTTCAGCGTTTCCCAATGTCCCGCTGAAAAGGGCCCGGTATAGGGAATGCTCCCTTCCGCCATAGAGCGGGGATAACGAATGGCCGCAGGCCCATCCTGGCGCAAAAACCAATCGATCATGCCCTTAAGCTCTTCTATGCACCGGGGAGCAAGCAAGGTAAGCCCCGGCATGGGCCGCAGCATCGACACGCCGAAAACGCCGTGGTGGGTGGGGCCGTCCTCTCCGCCCAGGCCCGCCCGGTCCATCATCAGGCACACGGGCAGGCGCTGCAGGCACACATCCTCCAACACCTGGTCGTACGCGCGCTGGAGAAAGGTTTCATAGATGGCCGCAAAGGGACGCATGCCCGCTGCCGCCATGCCCGCCGCCAGGGTGACGGCGTGCTCTTCGGCAATGCCCACGTCAAACAGCCTTTCGGGAAACCGGGCGGCAAAGGAAGAAAAGCCCGTGCTGGCCGTCATGGCGGCGGTAACGGCGCAGATATCCTTCCGGTTTTCCGCCAGGGCGGTGATATACTCTCCCGCCTGCTTGCCAAGGGACGGCCCTTCCGTGCCCCGGACATTGCCATTTTCCAGCTCAAAGGGCGCGACGCCGTGGTATTTTTCCGGTCTTTCCTCCGCCTGGGCAAAGCCCATGCCCTTTTTGGTAGCCACATGGATGACTATCGGCTTATGAATTTTCCGGCATTGCCGGAAGACTTTTTCCATGCCCACGATATCGTGGCCGTCGATAGGCCCGAAATATTCAAAGCCCAGGGAGGTAAAAAACCGGTCCTTTACCAGTACGTTGCGCAGGCCGTTTTTCACCCGCTGGAAAAAGCGGTGAAGGGACTTGCCCACCACAGGAATCCTGTTCAGGGCTTCGGCCACGTTTTTCTTGGCGCCAAGCCAGCCGCGGCTCATGCGCAGCCTGGTCAACTGGCCGGACAGCGCCCCCACGTTGCGGGAAATGGACATGCCGTTGTCGTTGAGCACCACCATCATGGGCGTTTGGGTGCTGCCCGCGTCGTTAAGCGCCTCGTAGCACATGCCTCCGGTCATGGCCCCGTCGCCCACCACGGCCACCACCTGGTAATCCTCTCCCCGCATATCGCGGGCTCTGGCCATGCCCAGGGCGGCGGAAATGGCGGTGGAGGCGTGGCCCGTGCTGTAAGCGTCGCAAGGGCTTTCCTCCCGCCGGGGAAAGCCGCTCAGCCCGTTCATTTTTCGCAGCGTGGGCAGCTGTTCGTACCGTCCGGTCAGTATCTTATGGGCGTAGCACTGGTGGCCCACATCGAAAATGATCTTATCCTGAGGACAGTCAAAGGTACGGTGCAGGGCGATGGTCAATTCCACCACGCCCAAATTGGAGGCCAAATGCCCCCCGTTCACCGCCACCGTGCGGATGATCGCACCGCGAATCTCCCCCGCCAAGGCCTGCAATTCCTTTTGGGACAGGCTTTTCAGCGCCGCGGGAGAGGAAATGTCCGATAGATTCATGACCCATCCCCCAACATGAGAATAAAGCTTTCAAATTATAACATATCCCACACCAAAATGCAAAAAATGCGCCAAATTATTTCTTTTCCCCTTTCCGTTCATTTGTCTCTTTGCGCCTGACGCATTTTGTAGTATAATAAGGAAGGCGCGGAAGGACCAAATATGGCAGCGCCGGAAAAGCGGCAAAGGGGGCGGCGGTATGGACGGCGGAGAAAACGAGGCCCGGCTTTTTCAAATCGACGGGATCGCCTATCAGGCCCGGCAGGAGCCGGACCTAAATTGGCTGCGCCCCTACGGCCGGGTGTTCGCCGTAATGGACCAGCAGTTTTCCGGCAATCTGTGCTTTGGGGTGGACGGGCCTTACGGCAGGCTTTTCATCAAGTACGCCGGGGCGCAGACGGTGAATTTCCGTGGCAAGCCCTTAAGCGCCGTGTATACCCTGCAAAACGCCATACCGCTGTATGACCGCTCCCACCCCGCCCTGATCCGCCTGCTGGCCCACGGCCCCGCCGGAGAAGGCTACGCCGCCATTTTCGCCTGGCGGGACGATGCTTCCCCCCTTCGGCCTGTGCCCTTTGATCCCGCCGTGCGGGAGCAGGCCCGGCGGCTGCCCTTGGCCGTTTCCCTGGGCATGCTGGATATGGTGTTTGACCTGCACGCCCAATTGGCAGCCGACGGCATCATTGCCGTGAATTTTCACGATGGCAATGTGCTCATCGATTTTAAGCGGGGCGAAGCCATCGTGTCCGATATCGACCTGTACCGGAAAAAGCCCGCCTTCAACGACCGGGGCCGCATGTGGGGCTCCTCCCGGTTTATGGCGCCGGAGGAATATCAGCTGAACGCCGCCCTGGACGAAACCACCACGGAATACAATATGGCGGCCCTGGCTTTTGAGTTTTTCGGCAGCAACGATGACCGGGGCAAGAGCCTTTGGCAAGCGCCATATCCGCTTTACCGCGTGGCAAAAAAAGCCACCAGCGAGCAGAAAGCGGACCGTTACCCGTCCATGCGGGCCTTCCTGGACGCCTGGCGGGAAGCGGTGGGCCAATGCCGGATTTGATTTTAGGAGGATGAACATCATGCTGTCAAGCAAAGAAATCACCAAAAAATGGGAAGCTACCGCTCAGGGAAAAGCTTCGCTGAGCACTGCAAAATGCCTTTCTCTGGGCGTGCTGGCGGGCATGTACATCGGCTTTGGCGCGCTGGGGTTCACGCTGCTTCAGGGATGGATCGGCGGAGGGCTTGGCAAGCTGCTGGGGGCCTGCGTGTTCCCCGCGGGGCTGATGCTGGTGGTCATGGCCGGGGCTGAATTGTTTACCGGCAATTGCCTGATGGCCGGGCCCGCCGCAAACGGCAAGGTAAAATGGACCGGCGTTGTGCACAACTGGCTTTTCGTTTATCTGGGCAACATGGCGGGAGCTTTGCTTCTGGCGCTGTTGGTGTACGGCGGGGGGATTTACGCCCCGGCGGAATTATCCTCCGCCGCGTCCGCTATCGCGGTGAACAAATGCGCGCAGCCGTTTTTGCAGGCCTTGCTTCGGGGCGTAATGTGCAATGTGCTGGTTTGCGGCGCGGTGTGGATGGCTTCCGGCGCGGACAGCGCGGCCAGCAAGGCCGTGTGCTGCTTTTTCCCCATCATGGCCTTTGTGCTCTGCGGCTTTGAGCATTCCGTGGCCAATATGTACTATATTCCCGTGGCCATGCTGCAAACGCAGAGCGTGAGCGTGGGCGATTACCTGGTCAAAAACCTTCTTCCCGTCACCCTGGGCAACATCCTGGGCGGCGCGGGGCTTGCCATCGTGTACGCCAAAGTATATAAAGACTGATAGGAGATATTTTCTTATGCCAATGGACGGCCTGACCCTGGGCTTTATGGCCAGGGAATTGCAGGAAACGCTGAAGGATGGGCGCATTGAAAAGGTGAACCAGCCGGAAAAGGATATGCTGGTGCTCCTGATCCGCGCCCAGGGAAAAAACCATAAGCTGCTTTTGTCCGCCGCGCCCTCCTTTGCCCGCGCGCATCTGACCGGCGCTTCCTACGCCAACCCCGCCGACGCCCCCATGTTCTGCATGCTCATGCGCAAGCACCTGCAAAGCGGACGCATTACGGAACTGACCCAATTGGGCGGCGACCGGGTGCTGAAAATCACCATCGAAAACAAGGACGAGCTGGGCGACAGCGCCCCCAGGGAGCTGTATTTGGAATTGATGGGCCGCCACAGCAACCTGACCTTGGTTAAGGATGGCCGCATCGTGGACGCCATCCGCCACGTGTCCGGCGATATGAGCCGGGTGCGCCAGGCTTTGCCAGGCTTGCCCTTTGTGCCCCCGCCCGCCCAGGATAAGCTTGACCCCGCGCAGCTTACGCAGGAAGCGCTGGCGGAAAAGCTGTCCGCCCTGTCCGGTCCCTTGGACAAGGCGCTGGCCGCCTCCATCCGGGGCCTGTCCCCCGCCGCGGCCCGTGAAATTGCCTTCCGGGCGACCGGCCTGCACCGGAGCGAGCTGAGCGATTTAAAGCTGCCGCAGCTGGTTCAAGTGGTGTGCGCCTTTTTCAGCAGGCTCCCGGAGCTTTTCCAGCCCACCGCCCAAATGGGGCCGGACGGCCTGATGGCCGATGTGCTGCCTTTTCCCTATCTGAGCCTGGAAACGGCCCTGCAAAAGCCCTATCCCACCCTTTCCGCCGCCCTGGACGCCTTCTATTTCGGCCGGGACCGGCGGGACCGAATGAACCAAAAGAGCCAGACGCTCAAGCGGCTCATCAAAACGCATCTGGAGCGGGACGAAAAGAAGCTGGCCCTACAGGAAGAAGAGCTGACCGACAGCGCCAAAATGGAGGAATACCGGATCGCGGGCGAACTGCTCACCGCCCAGGGCTATCTGGTGCCGCGGGGCGCGGAGCGGGTGGAGCTTCCCAACTTTTACGATCCTCAGGGCGGCTCCGCCGTCATTGATCTGGACGTGGCCCTCACCCCGGCCCAAAATGCTCAAAAGTATTTTAAGCGCTACCGCAAGGCCCGCGTAGCCCAGGACCTGGCCAGAGAGCAAAAGGAAAAAACGCTCAAGGAAATAGAATTGCTGGAGCAGGCCTTGTTTGACCTGGAGGAAAGCGAAACCGAGCAGGATATGGGCGATGTGCGCAAGGCCCTGGAGGATGGCGGCATTCTGCGCCCCGCCGCGGCCAAGGGCGGCAAAAAGAAGCCCAAGCAGCCCGAAAGCCTGCCCATGCGCTTTGAAGCGCCGGACGGAACGGAAATTATCGTGGGCAAAAACAGCGCCCAGAACGACCGGGTGACGGGGGCGGCCAAGGGAAACGACACCTGGCTTCACGCCAAGGATATGCCCGGTTCTCACGTGATCGTGAAGGCGGAGCACCCCTCCCCGGAGGCGCTGTCCATGGCCCTGCGCCTGGCCGCCTGGTATTCCAGGGGCAAGGGCGCCGCCGTGCCGGTGGATTACACGCTGCGCAAGCACGTGAAAAAGCCCGGCGGGTCGCCAGCGGGGTTCGTGATTTATACCAATCAAAAAACGGTGATGGTGTCCGCTACCGAGGGCGAAATCGCCGCCATGAAAAGGCTTTAAAAGCAAGCGGCCATGCCAAAGCGCTTCTTGGCACGGCCGCTTTTGTTTTACTTTGCTTCCGTTTCTTCCTGCGTTTTTTGGATGTAGCTGTACCGGCCATTCAGCCAGGGCGCGCCGTTGTACAGGCCGTAGGCGTCCCCGAAAATGCGGTACAAAGAGCCCACGCGCCAGGTATCGTAGGTGTTGTTGGTCAAAAGCAGCGTGCGCCCGGAGCCGTCGGCCAATTCCATCACGGCCATTTGCGGGTTGGTGGACAGGATGCTGGTGATGGTGCCGTCGCACTGGTAGATTTGGGTATTGGCTACCCGCTTTTCCGAATTGTTCAGGTAATCGGTATACTGGTCCTTCATGCTCCAGGCCTTGCGGGTGTAAATATCGGCGATGGGCACATAGTACACCTCGTGCTCCACCACGCTGTCCTCATAGCCGGGGGCGGAGGCGATGATTTTGATGGTGTTATTGCCGATCTTGGGAAACACCGCTTCAAAGGAAAAGGTGCCGCGGGTGGCAAGCTCGGTGGTGTCCAGGTTCACGTAAGGGCTTTCCACGGTGATGGTGGCCCAGGTCAGCGTGGTGCCGCTGATTTTCATATTGGGCTCATACAGTTCGCCGGTATACTCGTTCTTTACCCGGTTGGGGGAATAGCGGGTGGCAATATCCGCCGCCAGGTCCAGCCGGATTTGCTGGGGCTTGCGGTAGATCACAATGGTTTCCGTCTTTTCCCGGCAGTACTGGGCGCGGGTGGTCACCACGAACACATTGTCGCCAATAGGCGAAACGGGAGCGTTGTAGGTAATCAGGCCGTCGGTGTTGTTCACCAGGTCGGAATAGTCCTCGCCGTTGATGGTTACCTGGCTGTTGCGCGCCACCCGGAACTGAATTTCATACAGCTGCCGGTAGGTCTGGGTGGTAGGCGAAGAAGGGCTCACCAATTCCAGGGTGGATTCCGGCACGTCCACCTGGAAGGTGATCTGCTGCATCTGCTTTTGTTCCCCGGCCGCGGTGCGCAGATAGGGCGAAATGGTGGCCGTCACCGTTTCCTGGGAAATATTCTGCATGGTTTCATACCATTTGTAATCCGCCACTTCAATGGTGGCGTAGCCGCCCACCACCGGATAGGAGGCCTTCAGCTCCGTGATCCAATACACCTGCCCTTCCTCCCCCGGCAGGCGGATGATGTGGGCGGGCATTTCATTGAGGATGGAGGGCGTAATCAGCGTGCGCTCCTGGAGGGATTGGGCCCGCTGCTGCTCCACATAGGGCTTGTACACCTTATCGTACCCTACCAGCACCAGCGCGGCCAATACCAGCACCGCCGTAATCGCCCAGCCGAACCGGCGAAGGAAGCCGTGGCGGTAAATCTTGATCTGTTTGTCCCGCCTTCTTTGCCCGCTGTAATCCGGCGTGCCCAGGCCGGGCTCCGGCAGGGCGTCGTCAAAGCCGATGATGCGCTGGGAAGTAACCGGGATGGCGTCCGGCCGCACATTGCCCTCCACTTCCCCGTCGGCCTGCACATAGGAGGTGTTCTGGGGCAGCGGAAAGGTGCGGCGGCCCGTCAAGGTTTCGGCAATGCGGGCGGAAGGAACAAAGCCCTGCTGGGCGCTGTTCTGGCGCAGCCGGCGGTGCTCCGCTTCGCCCCGGTGCTTGCGGGCCACCAAGTTTTCCATTTCCTTGGCCAGCTGGTCCCGGTTGTCCACGGTGGGCGTGGCTTTGCCTTCCTCGTTGATCTGAATGTATATTTTGGACGCGCCGCCCTTGGGCATTTCGGGCTGCCGCGCGCTGGCCGCGTCTCCCGCTTCCTTGGGCAGCTCCGTCCCGCAGCGGAAGCAGCGGGGAAAGGAAGCGCGGTTCCATTGGCCGCAATTGGGGCATTTCATGGGTGTTCCTCCTGGGTGAAAAAAAGTCCTGCCGTCAGGTATCCTATTTTATTTCGCAATCATGACGGAAAAATCCTTCTATCCGCAAGATTTTTACAATCCATTTACAATCCGCCCCATTTTGTGTTATAATTTGTTGCAGCGGTCTGTCCGCGTGAAAAAGGAGGTCTATTGCCGTGCCCTTTATCCATACCCGTGTAAACCGCCCCATTCCTCAGGAGGCGGAAAAGGAAATGGCCAAGCAGCTTGGCCAGGCCATCTCGCTGCTGGGAAAAAGTGAAAATTGGCTCATGCTGCAATTCGAGGATAACTGCCGCCTGTATTTTAAGGGCGACAGCCGTAAGCCCCTGGCCTTTGTGAACGTGAAGCTGTATGGCAGCGCCAGCCGGGACGCCTACGAAAAGCTGACCGGAAAAATAACGCAGCTGCTGGGCGACGTTTTGTCCATTCCCGCCGACGGCGTCTACGTGGAATACGAGGAAACCGACCATTGGGGCTGGCAGGGGAGCAATTTTTAAACTGTGCGGGCGGCCTTTCGGCTGGCCCGTTTTCCAGTTGGAGGGGAAGAAATGCGGAATGTGCTCATCACCGGCGGCTCCCGCGGCATCGGCGCGGCCATGGTGCGGCTGTTTGCCGCAAGGGGCTGGCGCGCAGCCTTTACCTACCAAAAAAGTGAGGAAGCGGCCCTTACCCTGGCGCGGGAAACGGGGGCGCTGGCCTTCCGCTGCGACGCCCGGAAGGAACAGGACGTAAACGAAATGGCCCAAGCCCTGTCCCGGCGCTTTTCCCATTTGGACGCGCTGATCTGCAACGCGGGCGTATCCTACACCGGGCTTTTGCAGGATATGACGGCGGCGGAATGGGACGATCTGTTCGCCGTGCATGGCCGGGGCGCGTTTCTGGCCACCCGCGCCTTTCTGCCCGGCATGATTTCCCGGCAGCAGGGCAGCATCGTGTACGTTTCCTCCATGTGGGGGCAGACCGGGGCCTCCTGCGAAGCGGCCTATTCCGCCTGCAAGGCATCGCTCATCGGCCTTGGCAAAGCGTTAGCCAAGGAGGTTGGCCCCTCCCACGTGCGGGTAAACTGCCTTTGCCCCGGCGTGATCCAAACCGACATGCTGAAGGAATACACCGAGGCCGACCTTTCCGCCCTCCGGGACGAAACGCCCCTTTGCCGGCTGGGCACGCCCCAGGACATTGCCCAGGCCGCTTTCTTCCTGTGCAGCGACGAAGCGTCCTTCATCACCGGCCAGGCGCTGGGGGTAAACGGCGGCTTCGTGATATAGATTTCTGACAAAAAGCGACCAATTCTTCCAATTTCATTCCAAATTTTTGCCCGTTTTTTTGCGCTTTTGCCAAAAAGTGCGAAAACCAAGCTTCTTCTCTTCCCTCCAGCAAAAAAATCATGTATAATGGAAGCGGGTCCGATCATCAGCGCATATTCTACGAAGGGGTGGTATCGTATGAACAGCTTTCTGACGGAGTGGGGTAAGGACTTAAAGAGCATACCTGTGGGGCCGCTGGGCGTTATCGCCATGGCGGGCTGCGAAGAAATGGGCAAAAAGGTGAATGCCTGGCTGCAGAAATGGAATTCCCTCCAAGAGACTCAGGACGAAGAATTCTACACGATTCCCGGCGTCAACCGTGATTCCTTCCTCATCAAGACCTATTGTCCCCGATTCGGCACCGGCGAAAGCAAGGGCGTTATCAAGGAAAGCGTTCGCGGCTACGATATCTACATCATCGTGGATGTTTGCGCGTTCAACAAGACCTACAAAATGTACGGCATGGAAGTGCCCATGTCCCCCGACGACCATTTCCAGGATTTAAAGCGCATCATTGCCGCCATCGCCGGCAAGGCCAAGCGCATCAACGTCATCATGCCTATGCTGTATGAAAGCAGGCAGCATAAGCGTTCCTCCCGCGAAAGCCTGGACTGCGCCCTGGCCCTGCAGGAATTGCAGCAGTACGG
>CAMOHY010000055.1 GCA_946615495.1 uncultured Clostridia bacterium | reverse complement strand
GTTCTATAATGATATAGTTTATGAAGGGGGACTTTTATGCGCATTTTGGGGATCGACCCCGGCCTGGCTACCATGGGCTGGGGCGTGGTGGACAGCGAGGGGAGCAAATGCGGCCTGGTCAAGTGCGGCGCGGTCATTACCCCGCCGGATATGCCCATTCAGCGCAGGCTTCACCATATTTTCCTTGGAGTTAAGGAGCTGATCGCCACCTACCAGCCGGAAGAAATCGTGTTTGAGGAGCTTTTTTTCGCCAAAAACATCACCACCGCCATGAACGTGTCCGCCGCCCGCGGGGTGGCCCTGTGCGCCTGCGCCGACAGCGGGCTGCCCATGTACGAATACACGCCTATGCAGATCAAGCAGGCGGTAACGGGCTATGGCAAGGCGGATAAAATGCAGGTGCAGCAGATGGTAAAAATGATGCTGAACCTGCCCGCCATCATCCGGCCCGACGACGCGGCGGACGCCGTTGCCGCGGCCCTCACCCACGCGGCGTCGGGCCGCATGAAGGAACAGTTTTTAATGAAGTAAATTATAAAGGGGAAAAAGCATGTACGCGTACCTGAATGGCAAAGTGGCCGAGAAGGGCCAAAACAGCCTGGTCATCGACGTGGGCGGCGTGGGCTATCTTTTGTCCGTGAGCATGAACACCTTGCAGGAAACGCCGCCGGTTGGCGAACCGATGAAGGTGTTCACCGTGCTGTCCGTTCGGGAGGACGCCATGGAGCTGTTTGGCTTTGCCTCCCAGGAAGAAAAGAAAATGTTTGGGCGGCTTTTGTCCGTAAGCGGCATTGGGCCCAAGGTGGCGCTGTCTATTTTAGGCTCCATGCCGCTGAGGGATTTAACGCTGGCCATCGTTACCGGCGACGTCACCTCTCTTTCCCGCGCGCCCGGCGTTGGCAAAAAGACGGCCCAGCGGATCGCGCTGGAACTAAAGGAGAAGGTGGATGAAAGCGACCTTACCTATTCCTCTTCCGCGCCTTCCGGCACTTTTACTCCCGTTCAGGAGGACGCGGCCCAGGAGGCCCTGGCCGCCCTGCAGTCCCTGGGCTACACCGCGGCGGAAGCGGCCAAGGCCGTTTCCCAGGTGCGGGGACAAAGCGATTCCGCCAATGAACTGGTGCGCCTGGCGCTGAGGAATATGGCGGGCTTTTAATCGGGGCGGAGAGGGATGAGCGGAGTTAAAAGAAAACAGTTTTCAGCGTACAGTTTATACAGCGCTTATCCATAAAAACGAAACTCATTGTTTGGGCAAACTAAAACTGTACTCTGCGCTCTGTCCGCTTCTTCGCTATTTCTTCTTTCCACTTGATTCTCCAAACTATTTGAGGAGGTTCTTCTCGTGCCACAGGACGATCGTTTGGTCATGACCGGGATGCGCAAAGAGGATGAGGACCTGGACGCCTCCCTCCGCCCCCATCATTTGAGAGAATACATCGGCCAGGAAAAGGTGAAAAACAGCCTGCAAATCTATATCAGCGCGGCGCTCAAGCGGCATGACGCGCTGGACCATATCCTTTTGTACGGCCCGCCCGGCCTGGGCAAAACCACGCTGGCCTGCATCGTGGCCGCGGAAATGGGACAAAACATTCGGGTCACGTCCGGCCCCGCCATTGAGCGTCCAGGCGATTTGGCCAGTATATTGACCAATCTGAATCAGGGCGATATCCTGTTCATTGATGAAATCCACCGCCTGTCCCGCGCCGTGGAGGAGGTGCTCTACCCCGCCATGGAGGACTACGCCCTGGATATTATGATCGGCAAGGGGCCAACGGCCCGCAGCATGCGGCTGGATTTGCCCAAGTTCACCCTGGTTGGCGCCACCACGCGGGCGGGGCGGCTGAGCGCGCCGCTGAGGGACCGGTTCGGCATCGTGTTCCGCCTGGAAATGTACAGCCCGGAGGAGCTTTCCCGCATTGTGGGCCGCAGCGCCGCCATTTTGGGCATGCCCTATGACGAGGGCGGCATCATGGAAATTGCCCGCCGCAGCCGGGGCACCCCCCGCATTGCCAACCGCCTGCTAAAGCGCGTGCGGGATTACGCCCAGGTGCGGGCCGACGGCCATATCACCGAGCAGGTGGCCCGCGACAGCCTGAATATGCAGGATGTGGACGCCCTGGGCCTGGACCGTATTGACCGGGCGGTTCTTTCCGCCATGGTGGATAAGTTCGGCGGCGGCCCTGTGGGGCTGGATACCCTGGCCGCCGTGACCGGCGAGGACGCCGTAACGATTGAAGATGTGTACGAGCCGTACCTCATGCAGCTTGGGTTCATCATGCGCACGCCCCGCGGCAGGGTTTGCACGCCGCTGGCCTATGAGCATTTGGGCAAAACGCCGCCCGCCAATTACATTGAAAAGGTTCAGGAGGACGTGGAGCAAACCAGCCTGCTGGAATAGAGGGCCAAACGCCTTTGCTCCCGTACCTTGCTTCCAAATGATAAATAGGAGAAATATATGATCCGATTGGCACAGCCACGGGATTTGGACGCTATTGAAGCCGTTTACGCCGCCGCCCGCGCCTACATGGCCGCCTCCGGCAATCCCCATCAGTGGGGCGACAGCGGCTACCCCCATCGGGATTTGCTGGCAGCCGATATAGAAAAGAAGCAGCTGTACGCGATAACTGAAAAGGATGAAATCCACGGCGTATTT
This sequence comes from uncultured Clostridia bacterium, assembly GCA_946615495.1. Classification (GTDB taxonomy): domain Bacteria; phylum Bacillota; class Clostridia; order Christensenellales; family Aristaeellaceae; genus RUG563. The sequence continues at coordinate 8,227 of CAMOHY010000055.1, read as the reverse complement.
GCGTTTATGCTGGGCGACGACCCCACCTACGGCTACATTGAGGATGGAAGCTGGCCCAACGATAAGCCCTATGGCACCATCCACCGCATCGCCAGCGACGGACAGATCAAGGGCATGTTTACCCGCGCCTTTGATTTTTGCCGGGAAAGGGCGGACGAGGTGCGCATCGATACCCATCGCGACAACAAAACCATGCAGCACGTGGTGCAAAAGCACGGCTTCAAGCGCTGCGGCATCATTTATCTGGAAAACGGCGATCCCCGGATCGCTTATCAATTCTCAAAGGAATGAAACGAATTGAAAACCTCCGATTTTTACTATGATCTGCCCGAACGGCTCATTGCCCAAACCCCCGTTTCGCCCCGCGACGCCGCCCGCATGATGGTGATTCACCGGGACACGGGAGAAAGAGAAGATAAAATTTTCCGCGACCTGCCGGATTACCTGCGCCCCGGCGATGTGATGGTTATCAATCAAACGAAGGTAATTCCCGCCCGGCTGCTGGGCGAAAAAGAAGATACCCATGTGCCGGTGGAAGTGCTGTTGCTCAAGCGCATCGATAAGGACCAATGGGAAACCCTGGTTCGGCCCGGCAGGCGCCTGAAAAAGGGCGCCAAGGTGAGCTTTGGCGGCGGCATCCTGCGCTGTGAAATCGGCGACACCACGGACGCGGGCGGCCGGGTGGTGCGCTTTGCGTACGAGGGCGTGTTTGAAGAATTGCTGGACAGGCTTGGCGAAATGCCCCTGCCGCCCTATATTCATGAAAAGCTCAGCGACCCCAGCCAGTACCAAACCATTTACGCCAAGCAGGAGGGCAGCGCCGCCGCCCCCACCGCCGGGCTGCATTTTACCCCGGAGGTGATGGAGCGGGTGCGGCAAAAGGGCGTGGAAATTGTGCCGGTGCTTTTGCACGTGGGCCTGGGCACCTTCCGCCCCGTCAAGGCGGAGGACGTGAGCGAGCACAAAATGCACTCTGAATTTTATCAGGTGACGGAGGAAGCGGCCGAAAAAATCAACGCCGCCCGGAAAAGCGGCGGCCGCATCGTGTGCATCGGCACAACCAGTGTGCGCACCCTGGAAACGGCGGCGGACGACCAGGGCATCGTGCATCCCGGCATGGGCAACACCAGCATTTTTATTACGCCCGGCGTAAAGCTCAAAGCCACCGATGTGCTGCTCACCAATTTCCACCTGCCGGAAAGCACGCTGCTGATGCTGGTTTCCGCCCTGATGGGCCGGGAGGAGGCCCTGAGCGCCTACCGGGAGGCGGTGGAAAAGGAATACCGCTTTTTCTCCTTTGGGGACTGCATGCTGATTCTGTGAAGGGAGGAGCATTCATTATGAAAATTACCATTCCCACCGGCTACCGGGCCGATATGGCCGATATTGCCGAAGGCTTGAACGACCTGATGGCGGACCTGGAGGACATTCGGGACGAAGCCCAGGAATTGCTGGACGAAAAAGAAAATGAAGCCATCCGGCAGGATATTGAAAGAATGGACGCGGCCTTGAGAAAGCTCAGCGAAGCGGCCGACTTGCTGGACGGGGACGAAGAATAAGTTTTCCATTGAAACCGCCTCATCCCATAGGCGCGCAAAACGCGCAAGGGATGAGGCGGAAGCGTTTATGGAAATAAAGGAGGAGCCGTAATGCGCATCGTAGTGGTGGGCGGCATGAATCTGGATTTGCTGGGCGTGCCTAACGGGCCTCTGCTGCCCCGCGATTCCGCCATGGGCAAAATCACCATGCGCCCCGGCGGCGTGGGGCGAAACATCGCCAAACGCCTTCAGGCCCTGGGGGCCCAGGTACGTTTGATGACCGCCCTGGGCAACGACGACAGGGCCTCGGTGCTGGCGCATCTGTGCCGGAAGGACGGCATTGATCTTTCCCTTTCCCTGCCGACGGACCTGCCTGCGCCTTGCTACCTTTGCATCCATGACGAGCAGGGCGATATGGCCCTGGCGGTAAACGACATGTCCGCCATGGAAAAGCTCACGCCGGAGGCGATGGCCTCCCGCATGGACGCCATCAACGCCGCCGACGGCTGCGTGCTGGACGCCAACCTTTCTCCGGACACCCTTTCCTTTATTGCCCGCCACGCTTCCGTTCCTCTCATGCTGGACCCGGTCAGCTGCGCCAAGGCGCCCCGGGTCAAGCGCATCCTGCCGTATCTTGCCGCCATCAAGCCCAACCGCCTGGAGGCGGAAGCCCTGACCGGGGAAAAGAACGCCGAGCGGGCGGCAGACCTTATGCTCAAGGCGGGTGTTAAAAACGTGTTCATTTCCTTGGGGGCGGAAGGCGTGTACTTTGCCGCCCAGGAGGACCGGGGTTATCTTCCCGCCCATCCTCTCCCCTCCGTGCCCCTTACCGGGGCGGGAGACGCCCTGTGCGCCGGAATTTGCCTGGCGCTTTTGGAAAAGAAACCCATCCGCGCCTGCGCTCAGGCCGGGCAGGAAGCCGCTTTCCACGCATTAATGCAAGATAATTGCGCATGATCTGCGCTTATTTTGTATTTTTTGCTGGAAAAATCATAAAAAGTTGAGAAATGTGCTTGCGTTTATGAAAAAAAGGGGCTATAATGGACGTCGGTTGGCTGAATCGGGTCTGTGGTTGCAAGCCGATGCCAGTCGCAGGCAAAACGGTCCACGTAAGCCGAAAAAAATTCCGGTGAGCATGGTGCGGTCTAGAAGTAAGCCCGGCCGCGCATTCAAGCGCGAGAGGATGGCGTGAGGGCGCAAAGGCGCAGAGCAAAGTCCCAGCCGGCGAGTGTGGGGGCAAAAACCAGGTCAGCCGAGGCTAACCATATCTTACATCTATCAGGGGGTCACAAAAACAATGTATCAGGACAAAACGCTGGTGTGCCGTGACTGTGGCAATGAATTCGTGTTCACTGCCGGAGAACAGGAATTCTACGCTGAAAAGGGCTTCCAGAATGAGCCCACCCGCTGCCGTGAATGCCGTCAGGCTCACAAGGCCGCCCGTAACAACGGCGCTCCCCGCGAAATGCACGATGCCATCTGCGCCAACTGCGGCAAGGCTACCCAGGTGCCTTTCCTGCCCAGGGAAGACCGTCCCGTGTATTGCAGCGAATGCTTCGCCGCGATGCAGCGCCGCTGAGCAAGGGTGAAAAAGGAAGTCCCGTCCTGCGGGGCTTCTTTTTTTGCGTGTTTCCCTTGCAGGAGTTGGGCAAACGTGCTAAGATAGAAAAGACGGTTAAGTTGATTTTTACGGAGGTGTAAATTCGGAATGGACACGCTTCATTTGACCGGTCCCAAACCGCTGATGGTGGCCCACCGGGGCCTGAGCGGCATCGAAATGGAAAATACCTGCTCCGCCTTCGTGGCGGCGGGCAACCGCAGCTTCTTCGGCATCGAAACCGACGTGCACGTGACCGGGGACGGCCAGTACATTATCATCCACGACGACAGCACCCGGCGGGTGGCGCTGGATGACCTGGCCGTGGAAAGCAGCACCTTTGAAACCCTGCGTTCCCTTCACCTTTGCGACCGGGACGGCAAGCGGGGCCGGAAGGACCTGGTCCTGCCCACCCTGCGGGAATACATTCATATTTGCAAAAAATACGAAAAGACGAGCGTGCTGGAGCTGAAAAACCATATGGAGCCCCAACACATCGACGGCATCATCGCCCAAATCCGGGAAGAGGGCTGGCTGGAACACACCATTTTCATCTCCTTTGACCTGCCCAATATGATCTGCGTCCGGGAAAAGCTGCCCACGCAAAAAGCCCAGTACCTGATCGAAGGAAACCCCGATTGGCAGGCTGTGCTGCACGCGCTTGAGCAATACAGCCTGGATTTGGATATTCAGTTTAATCTGCTGACGGAAGAAAGAATCCGGGATGTGCACGCTATCGGAAAGCAAGTAAACGCCTGGACCGTGAACCACCTGTCCGACGCCCAGCAGCTCGCCGCCTGGGGCATCGATTATATCACCACCAACATCATTGAATGAACACGGAGGGAACCCATGCGCACTGAATTTCAGGACCTGAACTGTACGAATTTATTCCGGCTGCCCGCAAGGACCACCCTGGTGCCCTATCCGGACGCCGCCTCCGCCCTGGCCAACGAACGGGGCGCGTCTCCCTGGTATTTGTGCCTGAACGGCGAATGGGACTTTGCTTATTACACCTCCTACCGCGAGGTGAAGGAGCTGTCCGGCGAAGAGGGCCAGGGCACGGAGGGAAAAATCCAGGTGCCCGGCGTTTGGCAATTGCAGGGCTACGGCGCGCCGCAGTATACCAACGTACGCTTCCCCATCCCCTTTGACCCGCCCTTCGTGCCGGACGACACGCCCGTGGGCGTGTACAAAACCACTTTTATCCTGCCCACCGCTTTCCTGGGCCGGCAGACCGTGATTCGCTTTGACGGCGTATCCTCCTGCTATTACGTGTTTGTAAACGGGCAACTGCAGGGCTTTTCCAAGGGCCCGCATCTGCCCGCGGAATTCGACATTTCCTCCGCCGTTCAGCCCGGCGAAAACGAGCTGCGCGTGGTGGTGCTTCACTGGTCCGACGGCACATACCTGGAGGACCAGGACATGTGGCGCCACGCCGGCATCTTCCGGGATGTGACGCTGCTCTCCTTTGGGAAAAACCGCATTCAAGACCTCTGGGCCGACGCTTCCCTGACCAACGATTATCAGGACGGAACGCTGAAGGTAACGGCCAAGGTGCAGGGCGCGGAAAAAATCACCTTTACCCTGCTGGATGGCAGCCAAGCCCTGCTTTCCCAGGAATGCGCTATAAAGGACGGGGAAGCCCATTGGGAAGCCGCCGTTTCCAACGTGAAGCCCTGGAACGCTGAAACGCCCTGCCTTTATACCCTGCTGGCGGAAATTTCCGGCCAGGCGGAGCGGGTTATGGTGGGCTTCCGCGTAATTGAAATCAAGGACGGCGTGTTTCTCTTGAACGGCAGGCCCATTAAGCTTTTGGGCGTAAACCGGCATGATACCCACCCCGTGCTGGGCTTCTATACGCCGGTAAACGAAATGGAAAAAGATATCCTGCTCATGAAGCGCCACAATATCAATACCGTGCGCACCAGCCACTATCCCAACGATCCCCGTTTTCTGGAAATGTGCGACCGCTACGGCCTGTATGTGGTGGACGAAACGGACGTTGAATGCCACGGCGTAACGCAGTTTGCCTCCTACGATTTCATGGCTACCGATCCCAAATGGGAAACCCAATTCGTGGACCGGGGCGTGCGCATGGTGCAAAGGGACCGGAACCATCCCAGCATTATTCTGTGGAGCCTGGGCAACGAATCGGGCTACGGCTGCTGCCATGTGGCGATGGCGGAGGCCATGCGCGCCATTGATTCCTCCCGGCCCATCCATTATGAGCGGGACCAGTGGGAAAAGGAGGCCATCACCGCCGATATCACCTCCCGCATGTACGCCGATATCCGCTTTATGAAGGAATACGCGGAGGGCCATCCTAAAAAGCCTCTGTTCCAGTGCGAATACTGCCACGCCATGGGCCAGGGCCCCGGCCTGCTGGAGCCCTATTGGCAAGCCTTCAACGCCTATCCGCAGTTGATGGGCGGCTGCATTTGGGAGTGGGCGGACCATGGACTTATCAAGGAAGAAAACGGCCAAAAGTATTACGCCTATGGCGGCGATTTTGGCGAATGGCCCCACGACGGCTGCTTCTGCGTGGACGCCCTCACTTATCCGGACCGCACGCCCCATACCGGCCTGCTGGAATATAAGCATGTCATCCGCCCGGTTCGCGCCCGCATGGTGAACGAAGAAAAGGGCCTGGTTTCCTTCCGCAACTATTACGGCTTTTTGTCTCTTTCCCATCTGGCCGGGCGCTATGCCGTGGTAAACGGCGGCAGAACGCTTTCGCAGGGCGAAATCACCCTGAACACGCCTGCCGGTGAAGCGGAGGAAAGGACGCTGGATTTGGGCGTCTATCCCGCCGGCTCCACCCTGAACTTTACCTTCACCCTGCGGTCGGACACGCCCTGGGCCGCCGCGGGCCACGTGGTGGCGCAGGAACAATTGCCCCTTGCCCTGGGCAACGAGCAGCCTTCCGCGGCCCTGCCCCAGAATCCCCTTGCGCTGGAAAAAATCCCCGGCGGCTTCGCCGTGGCCGGCCAGGGCTTCCGGGCTTCCTTCGGGCGGGAGGGCATGAGCGGCCTTTCCTTCCGGGGGCTTGAGCTGATAAAGGATGGCCTTCGGGTAAACCTCTGGCGCGCCCCGACGGACAACGATAACGGCTGGAACGGCGCGGCCAAGAAATGGGACAAGCTGGGCCTGAACCGCCTCTTATGCCGCAATGACCGCTTGAACGCGCAGCTTACCGAAAAAGGCGCGGAAATTGAAATTTCCGGCGTGTACGGCCCCAAGGTGATGCCGCCCCTGCTTCGCGTGACCCAGCGCTACACCGTTACCGGAGAAGGCAGAATCGGCCTGGATATCGCCTACGCTCCGCTTCGGGAAATCGAGGATTACCTGCCCCGGCTGGGTCTGCGCCTGGATTTGCCCGATGGGTTTGACCGGCTCATCTGGCAGGGCCGCGGCCCCTTTGAAAGCTATCCGGATAAAAAGACCGCCGCGTTCCTGGGCCGCTGGGAAAGCACCGTGGATGAAACCCACGAGCCCTACGTGCGCCCCCAGGAAAACGGCGCTCATGAGGACACCTCCTTTGCCGCCCTGCTGAACAGCCGCGGCATCGGCCTGATGGCGGCGGGCAACGGCTTCTCCTTCTCAGCCCACCATTACACGCCTGAAATGCTCACGGATGCCCAGCACACCATCGAGCTTGAACGGGCCGAAAACATCACCTGGCTCATCGATGGCGCTATGGGACCCTTGGGCACCGCCTCCTGCGGGCCTGAACCTTTGGAAGAGGACCGGCTGTATCTGAAGGAAGAACGCGCTTTCCACTTTGACTTCCTGCCCTTTGACGCCCAGGCCCTGTCCGTTGACGGCGCGGCGAAGGCGCTGCTGTAATTATACCTCCTGGGTCATCACCCAATAATCCCGCCCATCCTGCCCCGGATAAAAGCGGTACGCGCCGGGCAGGGCGGCGGGCCTGCCTTTAGCGCCCGGCACAGCGTAAGCGATTTGCCTTACCCGGCTGTCCTGAGCCCGGTAGCCCACGGCGCAGAAGGGAATATCCGGCCCGTCCGCCGGAATGCGGGCAAAGCGCCAGCCCGGCGCCGCAAAAGGCGCAAAGGGCGGGTACAATTCAAAATACCGTTTTACAGCCTTGGCCGCCTCCGGCCAAATCAAATCCGGCAGCGCGTCTGCCGCTTCTCCCTCCCCCGCCGGTCTGAGAAAATAAGCTTCCTCCGGCTGGGGGATTTTTTCTGCCTCTTTTTCTGCCTCTTTTTCTTCCGGTTCGTTCGCTTCTTCCGGTTTATCCTCCTTGAAAAGGGGAGCTTCTGTGTCCGCGGCCCTTTCCTCCCCTTTGCTCTCCTCCTTCAAGGCTTCCTTGGCTTTCCGAAGGCTTTCCAGCCAGGAGGACGCCCGAAGATACGTTTCCTCCCCATCTTCCCACAGCCTAACCTTGCCTTCCGCCAGCACAAACACCGCGCCCCTGCCGCCAAAGGAAAACTGCGCTTTTCCGGTATCGTCCGCCCGCCCTTCATCCCGCAAATCCGCCTGCTGGCCGTTCAGCGTGTATACCCGGCACCATTCCCCCGGCTCCATTCCGCGCAGGCACACCGTGCGCTTTCCTCCGTCCTCCCTTACATGCCCCGCCGCGCCCCTGCGGCCCCGCAGCATCGCGTATCCATAGGCCATTTTTTCATCCTCCTTTTCCCCTTTGGTACTCTATGCGGCGGAATATCGCTTCCATGCTTGCGCGGGAAGGATTTTTCCAGTATAATGTTACCGTTCGGTACTTTTTTAAAGGAGGGATGCGTATTGCATATTCTGGTAACAAATGATGACGGCGTATATTCCGTAGGCTTGAAGGCTCTGGCGGAAGCGGCCATTCAGCGGGGCCACAAGGTGACCATCAGCGCCCCCAGCAGCCAATGCAGCGCCAACAGCCAGCATATCACCCTCACCGAGCCTTTGCTGGTTCATCAAATTCCCTGGCAGGGGGCGGAGGCCTACGCCGTTGACGGCACGCCCACGGACTGCGCCCGCGTGGCGCCCTTTATGGTGGATACGCCCTTTGATTTTTGTCTTTCCGGCATCAATAACGGCGAAAACGCCGGCAGCGCCGTATATTACAGCGGCACCG
>CAMOHY010000054.1 GCA_946615495.1 uncultured Clostridia bacterium | reverse complement strand
GCGCTTAGATAGATGGCCATTTTCAACAGAACCCGGCTTACAGGCCGCGCTTTGTCACGGTACAAAAGAAAAAAACGTCCCGACCGGCAGCCTGCCAGCGGGGCGTTTCGCGTTCCTTACGTTTTTATCGGGTCAGCTTGTAGTTTCCATTGTACACCCGATAGACGGCCACCACCTTGCCCACAATGGTAACGGAGCGGGCGTAGAAGGGCCGCATGCGGGGATTTTCCGGCTGAAGACGGATACGGTCCGGCTCCTTAAAATAGCGTTTGCAGGTGGCCTCGTCGTCCAGCATGGCGATAATGATTTCTCCGTTCTGCGCCGTTTGCTGGCGTTTGACCACCACAAAATCGCCGTTCATAATGCCGGCCATAATCATGCTGTCGCCGCGGATTTCCAAAATGAAGTGCTCGCCGCTGCCCACCATTTCCTCCGGCAGCATCATCACGCCTTCGGCGTTTTCTTCGGCCAGAATGGGCGTACCGGCGGCCACCTTGCCAAGCAGGGGCACTTTTACCATCTGCGGCTTTTCTTCCTTTTTCACGATGGTGCGGGGCTTCATGGCTTCCCTGTGCAAAAGCCCCTTCTTTTCCAGGCGGTTCAAATGGCCGTGCACTGTGGAAGTGGACTTTAAGTCCACCGCCTGGCCGATTTCCCGCACGGAGGGCGGATAGCCGTTTTCTTCAATATATTTTTCGATGTATTCCAAAATGCGCTGTTGCGTATCACCGTTGGGGCGCCTTGGCATAGAGCAGCACCGTCCTTCTTTTTTCCGGCAAAGGTTGGTTCACCGGAAGCGGGATTACAAATAGATTATAACAGGCAAACAAGTGTTTGGCAAGGGAAGAAATGGTTCATTCTGAAAAAAAGAATGAAAAAAACTGAAAAAGCGGGGGAAAGCTGAAATGAAGGAATGTGTATTGTACGACCGGGAATGTATCGAATGCGGCGAATGCGACCGGTGTGACCTGGACCCCAACAAAATCTGCGATAACTGCATGAAGTGCGTTAACGGCGACCAGGAATACCGCTCCATCCTGATTGACAAAGTAATCGTGCCGGAAGAAAAGGAAAAAGGCCTGCCTGCGCAATAAGCGCTTATTTCTGTTCTGGCAGATCAGTTTTGGGCAAGGGCACCAGGCGGGACGCCTTGCGCTTGTTTGCGTCGGACATGGCGGCGTAGTGGCGGCGGGTGGTGTTCACATCGGTGTGGCCCAGCACGTCTGCCACCAGATAAATATCGCCGGTTTCCTGGTACAAATTGGTGCCGAAGGTGCTGCGCAGCTTATGGGGGCTGATGCGCTTTTTGAGCGGCGCGGCGATAAGGGCGTATTTTTTCACCATGTTTTCCACTGCCCGCTGGGTCATGCGGCGCTTTTGAATGGAAAGAAACAGGGCGTTTTCATGGCCCTCCAAGGGCGTAATTTGGTTTCTTTCCGCCAGATAAGCTTGAAGCGCCTGCGCCACCTGGTCCGGAAAGTAAAGAATGCTTTGATCGCCGCCTTTCCTGGTGACAAGGAACGCGTTGAGCTCAAAGTCCAAATCGTCAATATCCAGCCCCACGCATTCGCTGACGCGGATACCCGTACCCAGGAAAAGCAGCAGCATGGCCGTATCCCGCGTTTGCGTAAAGCGCAGGTATTGCTGCTGTTTACTGGTCAGGCCCTCGCCGGAGGCGACGGCATCCAGCATCTTTTGCATTTCATCAGCTTCCAAGCGCAGAATGGGCTTATCATGCAGCTTCGGCAGCGCTACCAGCGTGGCAATATTCGCATCAATATGCCCATTTTGAAATAAATATTCAAAATATGAACGGAGAGAACACAGCTTTCGCATAATGCCAAGCTCATGATTTTGCACTACGGTAGATTCTCCGGTAGATTCATCCGTAATATAATATTGCATCAAATATTCTTGAAAACCGTCAATATCACGTTTCTGGATTTGCTTAAGATGCGTATCGGTCATGAACCGGGGCTCCACATCGGCAAAGAATGGGTTTTCGCTGGTCAGGTAACGAAAAAACAGGCGAAGGTCGTAGGCGTAGGCCAGACGGGTCAGCGTACTGGTGGTCTGGGCAATGGACCGGAAAAAGTCCGTGCAGGCAAGGGGCAATTCTTTTTCAATTTGCCGCAGCCGCTCCATACGGCGAATATCCGCTTGGTCATGATAACTTACATTATCATTCAAAATAAAATCGCCTCACAATCGAAAAAATGAATGGAAGCTTCAAAGAACGGACCACGTTAAAACTGATTTCGGAAATCAAAGAAAAAACGCAGAAACCGTCCGGTGGATACTGAAGCCGGAAATAGTATAGCATATCGAGCTTTTTTTGTCCATACTATTCGTAAAAGTTTTCTTTTGCGAATAGTTAAAAATATGGAAGGGCACTTTGGCAGGGCTTCCCCCATGGTTAAAACTCTGTGAATCCGGGAAAGTATGAAGGGGCCCAGGCCCTTTCATCAATAATCCACAGGCGGCGGCGTGCAGTCGCCCAGCAGCGGCTGAAAGCCGCTTCTTCGATAATTGCGGCTGTAAAAAATGAGCATTCCAGGCTGAGTTGCCTGAAAATGCTCATTTTTACAGCAAATTGATGTTTCCATCGAAAGACTGCTACTTTCGATGGCAGAGCCATCGGCTTTGCCGATGCTCTGAACTGCGGTCCAGATTGCTCCGGACCTCAGTTTTTTACCTTTTCCCTACAATATTATTTGCAGTATTCTATGGCGCTTTCAGCGGCGATGCGGCCAAAGATGACGATATCCGCCACCGCGTTGCCGCCCAGACGATTGCCGCCGTGCACGCCGCCAGTCACTTCGCCCGCGGCGAACAGGCCGGGAATGACGTTGCCGTTGGTATCGATGACCTGAGCCTGGGTATTGATCTTTACCCCACCCATGGTGTGATGGATACCGGGAGCAATTTGAATGGCGTAATACGGCGGCGTGGTCAAATCGTTATCCATACCGGTGGTACGGCCAAACTGCCCGTCGTTCTGGGCCTGGACCGCCTCATTCCATTGCTTCATGGTCATGGTCAGGAAGTAAGGATAGATATTCAGCTTCCGGGCCAATTCCTCCACCGTGTCCGCCTGAACAGTCAGGCCGTTCTTTACATACTTTTCAATGGCCTTCAGGTTGTCCCGCAGGTGCTGGTCGAAAATGATGTAAGCGTACTGGCCCTGCTGGGCAAGCTCAGCGGCGGAGACCGCGTCGCGGGTAAGCAATTCATTGGTGAAGCGGTTGCCGCTCTGGTTTACCAGAATGGCGCCGTCGCCGCGAACGGATTCGGTAATCAGCATGCTGGTGGTCTGCTCCACCGTGGGATGCAGCTGAATTTGCTCAATATCCACCAGGTCCGCCCCTACCGCCTGAGCCATGACGATGCCGTCCCCCGTGGCGCCGGGCGCGTTGGTGGTAACGGTGCCCCGCAGGTCCGGCCGGTAGCCGGCGATCATATCCAAATTGGCGCCGAAGCCGCCGGTGGCCAAAATGACGGCCTTGGCCTTGATGGTGTAATAAGTATCCTTGCTTTCAGCCTTGACGCCTGCGATTTTGCCATCCTCCATGATGAGCTCCGTAGCGGTGGTGTTCAGCATTACCTGAACGCCCAATTCCTCAAGCTTCGCGGAGAATTTGTCCACCAGGTAGTTGCCCACGGCGCTGCCGTCGGCAGGCGCGTGGATGCGGTTGGTGGAAGCGCCGCCGGAAAAGGAAATTTTGGGCAGGTCCGCGCCGATGGAATCCAGCCAGTCGATGGCCCCGGCGCTCTGCTCAGCCAGCGTTTGCACCAAGGCGGGGTCATTGATGTCGTGGCCGCCCTTCATGGTATCCTGCACGAACAATTCCACGGAGTCTTCAATGCCCTGTTCCTTTTGGTAATGCGTTTCCGCCGCGTTCATGCCGCCGGTGGCCTTGGTGGTGTTGCCGCCCACGTAAGGCATTTTTTCCAGAATCACAAAATCTTTGCCCGCCTGCTGGGCCATGATGGCGGCCGTCATGCCCGCGCCGCCAGCGCCCACGATGACGATCTCGGTTTCGATGGTCTTTTCTTCCTTTACCACGTTTTCATCGGTATCGCGGCGGTATTCATCCAATAGCGCAATGTCCGCGCCGGCCAATTCCAGCGCGTCCTCCGCGGCGGCGATGATGGCGGTGCTGGTCACAGTAGCGCCGGAGAGGGCGTCCACGTGCGGCGTTTGAGCCTGCACAATGGCTTCCCCCAGCGTCGCCACTGCCACGCCGCCCAGCGCGGGCGTTTCCGCGTCGCCGGTGATGACTACCTCTTCGATTTCATTTTCAGAAACAGTTACCGCCACGTGCACCGTGCCGCCGAAGCCCTGGGCGTCCGCTTCATAGGTGCCGGGCGTAAACAGCGTTTCCGCCGGCGCTGCTTCCGCAAAGGCGCAGGCCGTGAACAGCATCATCAGCGCAAGAACCAGACTGAGTAGCTTTACCATAGGATCCCCTCCATGTTCTCAATTTAGCCATGACCGGCTGTTGATAAAATAATTGTAACATATCACCAGAAGAAATTCAACAGTTTTCGCTTTGAGCCCGATAATATAGCAAAATTTGAACCAAATACTACATATTTATGTGCATTTTACACATGTTATATATAAAAATGATTACAGATACTGCGTGTCGTCCTGTCCCTGGCGCCAGGCCAGCGAATAACCGCCTGCCCGGAGTCCATTTTCAAAAGTGTATTCAGGGTGCATTTCTTCCGCCGCACGGGCAAAGGCGTCCATATTTTCCGTTTCTTCTCCGGCGCAAAGGCACAGGCAGGCTATATCGTCGCCCCACATGCGCATTTCACAGCCGGAATTCATGCCGTTCCAGGGCTCCATGGCCACGCTGCTCCAAAGCCCGATAAACCCTTTCCCCTTCCGCAGCAGCAGCCAATTTCCTTGCCTGCGCACTTCATCGAACCGGCATTCCGGCACATAAGCGTGGATATAGTGCAGCGGATGGGCGCGGGGAATGCGGTAGATCATGCCAAGCAGGCTTCCTTCCTGCCTTAAGGCTGGAAACACGCCGTTTCCATGCCAATAGCCCGGCCGCATATCGCCGCCCTCGGAGGCGGAGCCGGGATGATTGATGAACACCGCCGCTTCCCCATCCAGCGCCGCGTACCACAAATGCTGCTGGTAGCCATACACACCGGGCTGAAAGCAGGTGGTGCCGTGGAAGCATTCGTTATAGGATTTGACGAAGCTGTGGGTGGACGGGTCCACGCCGGGCTTTTTCGTTTCATTTTCCCAGCGGTTAAACCTTTCTCTGGGGATCATGACGCTGGTAAGGCAGAAATCCTTCCGCTTTTCCAGCACGACGCGGGCGTTTCCGGTGGTGTAGGTGGTAGAAACAGGCGTATCCATCAGCTTTTTTAGATCAGCCGGAAAGCGGTAGGAGCTGGTGGCGTAAAAGCCCAGCCAGCCTTCGCCGTAATCATAGGGCTGGGCGGGATCGGCCAAATTCATCAGCGCCATGGCGCCGGCCGAGAAGGGATACAGCACCCCGCGGTATACCCGTCCCTGGGGCGCGATGATGCCGCCTCCAAAGGTGTGCATGGCCAGCATTCTCAGCAGCTTGTCCGTAACGCGCCGGGCCCGCAAAGAAATGGCTTCCTCCGTAAAATCAATCGCGTTCAACAGCGCGGCAAAGGTGACGCACATATAAACGGTGCTCAAAAATTCCTCAAAGCCGTATTTTTCCACGTCGTCCAGCCAGGCCAGCACCCTTCCCCTGCCCCATTCGTGCAGCTGGCGGCCCGTCATGCGCGCCAGCGGAAAATCATCCTCCGGGTACATTTCCCCCGCCTGCATAGCGCTCAGGTAAAACATGAGGCTGTGGTTTTCGCTCCAGAAGCACATGGCGTCAAAGCCGTCCATATCCATCCAGTAGCGGAAATGCGTGAGCACCTGGCGGATGCGTTCCTGGGTCTTGGCCGGAACGGCATAATTCTTAACATACCGAATCAGCCCGCAAACCAGAAAATCGGCGCAGTCCACCCGCTTTTCGATCAGGGCCAGCATATCGTCCATGAGCTTTGCATCGTCCTTGGACGTATCGCCCAAGTATTTCCGCGCCAGCATGTTGGCAATGGGAAAACCGAATTCATCGCCCCGGCTGAGGCTTTCCACGGCGGCGACGCGCTGAAAAACGAGGTGAAGGTTTTCTTCCCAGCTGGGCGCTGGGCGCACGCGGAGAGGCTTGATCTGCTCCGTTCTTTCAAACGTCCGGCTCAGTTCGCCCTGCCCCGCGGGAACGCGCAGCTCCAGGTAAGCGCCCCCCTCCTCCAAGGGCAGACAGGTTTCCCCCGCTGCGCTGTGCCACTGGACGGGCCGGTGTGCATGCGCGTAATCCGGGTCCTGCTGACGCCAGGCCCAGCGGGTACCAGCCATGGCCGGACGGGGAAAACGGAGGGAATCCTTGGTCAAAAGGGTTTCCTCCATAAAGGAAAGAGCCAAAGCTACATCCTTCGCCATATCCTCATCCGGCAAGGCCGCGCTGATTTCCGCGTCATATGCTTCGATCTGCAGGCCGATCACGCTGCGGGTATCCCGCACGCCCAGGGTCTCGCAGGCAAAGTAGACCACGTTTTTTCCGGCCTTCAAAGGCAGCGTAAGCTCCAGCCGTCCAATGGGCTTGTAAACCGCTGCCCGCAGGGAGCCCACCGCCGCGCCGTTGCAGTATACGTCCACCGCCGCGTAAGACCATATGACCGCGCGGACCGCCTGCGCCTTCGCGGAATAAAGCGCGGTTGCCGCGTCGAAGGCCACCCGCCGCATATCGGCGTAAAAATCCGAAAGATTAATGAACGCCGTATCCTTTCCGCCCTGAAAATGCCAGGGCATGCCAAGACGGCTTTCCCGCCCTGCGCAAACCTTTTCCGTATCCGCTAACGGCGCGTGCTCTGCCACAACGGCGCGCAGATGCGCTTCATACCGCAGCTGATTCTTATCCCTTTCCTCGGAGTAAAAAGGCGTCACCTTCGGGCCGGATACCATATAATGATGCACGAAGCCCTGCCTGTCCAACGGCCAAATTATCATAGCCTTGATCCTTTCCCCATCATGATTCGTTTACGTCATACAGCCGGATCATTTCGCGGGTGTTTCCATCCCGCGGCGTCACCTGAATATCCCGAAGCGCAACCTTGTCAGCGTGGCGAATCCAGAGGCCGTAGGCGTCCACGTCGCCGTGAGCGTTGCTTTCCGGATAATCGGTCAAAAATTCATCGAAAGAATCAGGAATATGCAAAACCTCCCGGTTGTTCCGATAGGCCACATGATAATCCGTCACCTGGATACCGCGGATAGGCTTCCGAATGGTCTTGCCCGCTTTGGTGCGGTCCTCAAAGCCGGTAAGAATAGCGGGCAGCTCCGCATCCCAGGCGGAAATGTGCTCAATGGTCACGTGGGAAATGTCCCCGCCCCAGTACAAAGAAGATGCTTCTTCGCTGTAGGGCTCCCCTGCCTGGTTGCGCCGGTTGAGGAGAATATACAGCGGGCACTGTATTTTTTCCATGCGGATATTCCGCACCGCGATATCCTCTACCCTGGACCCATCGCAGCTTTCGATGGAAATGCCGGACACAGAGCCGGGATAAATGTCCGGCATGGTGAACAGGCAGTTTTCCACCGTAACGCGGCGGATATCATGCCGGGTGCCCGTGCCGATTTTAAAAGCGTTCATGACGGTGCACACCGTGCAGTCATGCAGGTATAGGTTTTCCGAAATCCGGTTTGTATAGACCGGGTTTTTGACGCACAGACCGTCGTCCGCGCAGGACACGAAGCAATGGTCCACCTCCACGTTCGAGCAGCCGGAAATGTCGATGCCGTCGGTGTTTGCCACATGCCGGTTATCATCTATCACCGTATTCCGGATCAGAACGCTGTCGCAGGCCTCCGGATGCAGCGTCCAGCACATGGAATCATAGAGGACAATATTTTCCACCCGCACATGCTGGCAGCGCAGCAGCCACACCATGGCGCTGGGGCGGCGCAGAACTGGTTTTCCTTCTCCGTATTTATCCTCGGCGTAACGGATTCGGTCCCGGTAAAAAGTGCGGATGGAGCCAGGCACCGTGTTGATTTCTTTGGCCTGGGCGCGGGTTGGCAGCATTGTGACCGGGAAAGGCGTGAGGGCGGGCTTTTGCCTGGGCTCATGCACAAACCATTCGCCGCTGCCGTTTATGCGTCCGCCGCCGGTGATTGCGATATCCTGCGCGTCAATGGCCAGAATGAACGCGCCGCCGCTGGATTCTTCCCCAAAGTCCTGCGTGCCTTGCACGCGGCGGATCAGGTCGTCCGCGTTGCGGGAGGCCACCAACTCCGCGTCCGGCGCAACAAAAAGGGTGGTATGGTCATACAGGCGAACGGTTCCTGTGCGGTAGCTGCCGCCCGCCACCAGCACCACGCCTCCCCCGGCGTCCCGGCAGGCTTCACAGGCCAGCCGCATGGGCTCGGTATTCAGCAATTCGTCCGGCGCCGCGCCGTAATCCCGAATATCGAATATTGGCTTATGCTCAGGCAAAGGCTGATCGTTTCGGATGTACTGATCGAACGGAATGCTTTCCAAGTAATCGCCCGGATAAATATTTCCCAGCCAGGGATAAGAAATGACCTCCTGGTTGCGCATGGCCCTTTCTCCTCCATTAAAAAACGCAGACACAGCCTGCGGAGCTCATCCGCAGGCTGTGAAACGAAAGGATATGATTTAGCCCTTGACCGCGCCAGCCGTCAGGCCGCCCATGAAGTAGCGGCTGAAGCAGATGAACACGATCAGGATGGGGATGATGGCGATGGTGGCGCCAGCGAACATGATGTTCCAGGCGGCAGCGCCGTCGCCGGCGTTTTTGAGCATGTTCACGCCCACGGTCAAAGGCCGCAGGTTGTCATTGGTCATGGTGAACACGCGGGGCATGATGTATTCGTTCCAGCCTTGACGGAAGGACAGAATGGCGATGGTGGCCAGAACAGGCTTGAGCATGGGCATGATGATCCGATAGTAAATCTGGAAGAAGGAGCAGCCATCGATGCGGGCGGCTTCGTCCAGTTCCCTGGGCACGGAATTCACATAGCCGCGGCAGAGGAAAATGTAGGTGGCCTGTCCGCCGCCGGCAGAGAAGAGCACCACCGGCCACAGGCTGGTGTGGATGTTCAGGCCGGTTGCCAATTCATACAAGGGGCGCAGGGACACAGAGCCCACGTTGATGAACATGAAGGCGGTGAAGATGCCGTAAATAATTTCCTTGCCCCAGAAGCTCTTGCGGGAAAACACGTAGCCCGCCATGGAGGAAATAATCAGGGACAGCACCATAACGCCTACGGACAATATCAGGCTGTTCTTGGTATACACCGCGAAATTGGCCTGGTTCCAAGCGTCGATGTAGTTCTGAATGATCCATTTCTGCGGGAAAATGTTAGCGCCGCCCAGCAGCAATTCCTGGTTTTCCTTAAAGGAGCCAAGAATAACGTACAGCACCGGGAAGATGACCACGATGGTGGTAAACACCAGCAGTACCCACAGCACGGCACGAATGGCCTTCTGCTTGGGAGAGTAAACGATTTGCGCACGATTCTTTGCCATGTTTCTCTCCCTCCCTTACACCACGTCGTCCAGCCGCTTGGCGACCAGATTGTAAACGATGGTTACAGCGCCAACGATCACGGCGGCCATCAAGCTCAGCAGCGCGCCGTAGCCGATTTGCATGCGGGCGTTGTCGGCGGTGCCGAAGATGAGCTTGAAGATATACAGGAACATGACGTTGGTGCGGCTGCCGGGACCGCCGTTGGTGAGCACCATGATGGCCTCGTAATCCTTGAACGCGCCGGTGATGGCCAGCATGAGAACCACCTTGAGTACGGGAGCCAGCATGGGCAGGGTGATCTTAAAGAAGGTCTGCACCGCGTTGGCGCCGTCGATGCGGCTGGATTCATACACGTCTTCGGAAATGGAGGTCATGCCGGTAACGAAGTAGAGCATGTAGTTACCAAAGCCAGCCCAAACCGACAGGATAATGACGGCTTCCATGGCGAAGTTTTGGTCCATCAGCCAGTTGATGGGCGCGCCCATGAGCCCGACGGACTGCATGAGGTTATTCAGGATACCGTTCTGGGTGGCGAAAATGAAGGTAAAGATCATACCGGAAATAGAGGTGGCAATGACTGTGGGCATGAAGAACGCGCCGCGGAAGAAGCTGGAGCCCCGAAGCTTCTGGTTGAGCAGCACGGCCATAATGAGCGCCAGCGGAATGATGATGATAAGCTTCCAGAAGGCGTATTCAAAGGTGGTGACGACGCTGCCCCAGAAGGTGGCGTCATTGAACATGCGGGTAAAGTTGGCCGTACCCACATAGCGGGCGGTAAAGCCATTGTAATTGTACCCGATGTAGCGGAAAATCCAAATGAAGGGGTAGATGGAGCAAATGCACAGAAAAATGATGGACGGGGCCAGCATGAGCCCCGCGGACAGGCCGCCGCTTTCCTTCAGCCGCATTTTTTTATTCACGGGCCGGGGCGGCATATCCGTGTGCCGAAGCTGCAGGTGTTGCTCGCTCACTGATGGAACCTCCCTCTTTGCTTAAAAACCATTGAAAAAGCCGTCCGCAGGGATGCTTGCGCGTCCGCCGCGGACGGCTTTTCCGCATTGGTTTGCTATGCGCTGCGTTTACAGCGCGGAATCAATTACTTGTCCAGGTAGGTGGCGGTGCCGGCGGAGGGCTGGAGAGGATTGTAGTCTTCAATGACCAGGCGCTGCACAGAGCCATACATGATGTCCTCATCATAGCACTGGTTGTAGCGGGTGTTCAGGTCGTTGATGGCTTCGTCGATATCCACATAGCCCATGATGGCGTTCCACAGCACGGTGCGGTAGTTGTCGCCGGTCAGGTTGATGGAGGGAACAGCGGGATACACGGATT
>CAMOHY010000053.1 GCA_946615495.1 uncultured Clostridia bacterium | reverse complement strand
TCTGCCATCGAAAGCCTACAAGCAGTCTTTCGATGGGAACATCAATTTGCTGTAAAATGGCATTTCCAGGCAGTTCAGCCTGGAAATGCTCATTTTACGGCCGCAAATTGATAGCGGAAGCAACATTCTGTTGCTCCTCGGACCGGCAAAGCCGGTCCTGCGGATGGTTGATGAAAGGGCCAAAGCCCTTTCATACTTTCCTGGGAGTTTGTCGACAGTCTGAACCGGCCCCGCAGAAAACGTCTGCGCGGGCCGGTTTTTTTGCGCGGTTTGATCGTTTTTATCGTTTACTCCGCCGTCACGTCTCCGTTGGGCAGGAAATCGCCGGGGATATAGATTTCTCCTCCCAGGGTTTCGGGCTGCTCGCCCTGAACGAACAGGGCCACCCGCCGGACCCCCGGAAGCTGGCACAGGGTGTTGGTCAGGCCGTAGATCATGGCCCGCTCGGCGCTGGGGCTCATGCCCTGGCACAGGGCGGGAAGCTGAGCGGAAAAATTGAGCAGAAGCGCCCCATCCTCATACTGCACGCCCAGCAGATCGGCGGAGCGAAGGCCCTGGGGCAGCACGGCGGAAAGGCCGGACTGGCTGTCGAAGGACTGGGGGCCCAGCATCAATTGCTCCACCAGCGGCCGGGCGCTGTACGCCTCATAGAAGGGCACGGGCCGGGCCACCCGGTTCAGCCTGCCATCCCTTCCGGCGAAATACAGGCTGCATTCCGCCAGCAGGAAGCCGGAAAAATCCCGCCGCCGCATGAGGCCGTCGGGGAAGGCGATCATTTCTCCCGCGCCGGAGTAGGTGCCGGAGGGGGTGAGGGTGTTGATTCTTTCAGCCCCGATATGCACCTCGATTCCTTCGATGCCGGGCAGGAAGGTGGTGAGCGTGCAGCACAGGGAGGCCATCATCACAGAGCGGGTGATGCCCGCGTTGATGAGCGCGGCGTTCAGCTCCTCCTGAAAGCGCAGCACCAGCCGCCGGGTGCCGCCCGTTTCCGACAGGGTGGGGTTTTCCCGCAAAAGCGCGGTAAAATCCGGGCACTTGGGCACATTGGGCAGGCTTTCGGACCCGGCGGCCAGCGCGTCCAGCAGCGTGACCGCCATGCCCGGCGCGTCCTGGGCGGAAAAGGACAGGGTGCGGCTTTCGCACAAAATGCCTTTGCCGGAAGGGGCGGGATAATACAGCGTGGCCGCGAAGGAACGCCTCCCGGCGGAAAGCGGGGCCGACGCCCTGGCCCACAGGGTGGGCAAATCCTCCCGCAGGTTCTGCTGGAAGCTGCCCGCGGGCAGGGTGGAAGCGATGTTCAAGCCGGGCTGGGCCCCGGAAATGAGCACATTTACATATTCCACATCGCCAAACTGGCACAGGGTGTTGGCCATCGCCTGGCTGAGCACGAACAATTGCTCATGGCTCAATCGCAAGGCGGAGGCGGCCAGGCTCACCGTGGCGGTTTTGCCGGAAATTTCCACGGCGTCCGTGCCCGCCAGGGCCAGGGATACGCCGCCGCCAAGAGACGAGGTTTCCTCCGTGTCCGGATGGGAAAGCAGCATTTCGCACAGCACCCCCGCCCGGTGGCGGGAGGCGGAGAGCACGGCGGTCTGGGGCACGGCCAGCAGCTGCGTTCCGTCCAGGGAGGGCAAATACAGCATCACCGTCTGCTCATAGGTCTGGTTCGCGTCATTTTCCGGGGCGGTATACCGCCGCTGGGCGGGCGGCAGGGTAAGCTGCGCCGCGGGCAGGGCGCTGGGGCCCATGCAGCCCGTAAGCGCCAGGCACGCGCAAAGCAGCGCCGCCAAGCGCCGGAAGCGATGATTCATGAACGCCCCTCCTCGTTTTCCTGATTGACAAAACGGCTCACTGCGCGTTCATCATGGCGGTGAGCCGCCCATAATCCATTTTCCACAGTCCCCTCTCCCTTGTAAGCAGCAAAGGGTAGCCTGCCAGCGCCACGTCGCCCCCCTGGCCTAAAAAGGTCAAATCCACCGCAAATACGGCGCTTTGCCCGTCATAAGAAGCGGCGCCGGGCGAAAGCGAAAACGCGGACAGCACCTTTCCCGCGGCAAAGGCATCGTAGGCGCTTTGTTCGCCGGGCCGGGCGGCGGTGCCTTCCCTGGCCGTCAAATCATACAGCGATTCCCAGTCCTGGTGCAGCCAGCTGGCCAGCAGCAGGGACGCGGTATTGTAGGCCGTAAGCAAGCATTTTTCATTCCGCGTCAGGGGAGCAAGCAGGGTTTGGTCGCCGCTGCGGTTCAAAAAGCCCGCCTGAAGGCGCATGGAGGTGGACGCGCCGCTGCTGCGGTACACCAGCACCTGCACCTTGGCGCACAAGCCCTCCTCCGTCAGCGTGGCCGCCAAGGAATCCAGGCAAAGCTGGCGGCGCAGGGGCCCTTCGGCGCGCCATTCGCCCATGCCGTCCGCCGGTTCATCGGCATAGCGGCCCAGGAAGGCCTCGTTGAAGGTGATAAACAGGGTGTCGCCCTGGCTGGCCACGGCCAGCACCTCCGTGCCCGCGGGAAACAGGGGCGACAGGCTGGACGCCGTGGCCGCCGGGCCCATGATGAGGGCCTCCACCACGGCTTTTTCCAGGCTTTCATTGCGCTCCACCAGAATGAGCCGCCGCTCCGGGGCCAGAAACGCCGTATCGCCATAGCGGAAATACAGCGTCATTTCCTGTTCCTCCGGGGCAAGCTCCGCCGTGCTGGCGCTGATGAGGCTTTGCCCCTCGGCGCTTTGGCGCTTTAAGGAATCGGCGGGCGAGGTCATGCAGCCGCACAGCAGGATGGCGCATAGGGAAAGCAGCGCGGCCAAGCGAAACGTTTTTTTCATTTAGGGTTCGGCTCCTCCCCCAAGCACCAGCCCTGAAGCTTATTGACCGTTCTTTCCAGGCTGCCCCGGCTGTCGCCCCAGGGCTTGTCCGCGTTACGGTAATCGAATTTCAGGGTAAAGCCCTCCAAATCCTTTTCCATTTTGGCCAGGCTGCCTTCCACCGCGCTGGACAAATCCTTTACGAAGGAGGAGAGCAAATCGCCGCTCAGCGCCTCCTGAGCCATTTCCAGCAGCATCGCCATATCCGGCAGGCACACGCCCTTGGAGGCGGCGAAGGCTTTGCGGAAGCCTTCATCGGTCTTGTACAGATGCAGCAGCGTGTAGGCGTAGCGCCGGGTATGCTCCTCAATGGTGTCGCACAGAATGCAGGAGGAAGAAAGCGCGCGGATTTTTTCCGCCGCGGCGGCCATATCCATTTTCCCTTCCCCTTTTCCCATCCAGCGCTTGAGCGCCGGGGTGGCGGCGGTTTTGCCCGCGGCGGCCTGGGCCTCCTCCAGCAGCGGCTGCAGCTTGCCCATGGTCTCCTTCAAATGGGTGTGCATCATCAGGGCATGGCCCAGCCGGTTTTTCTGGGCGTACAAAAGCACCTGGTGATGGGCGCAGAAGCCCTTGGCGTTTACCTGAATGCGGGTGTCCGGCTCCATCACCGACGCGCCCAGAAACCGGTCCACGTCGATGAGCTCATTGCGGCGGCGCAGGGCGCACAGGGGGCATTCGCCATTCAGCTTTACCGCGTCCCACACGGGGATGGTGTCGATATGATATCGCATTAAAAAATTCCTCCCACATCTATTTGGAAAGATCATATTTTTTGCCGCCGGCGCATAGAATGGGCAAGAAACAGGAAGGGGGAAGCGCGCATGCGGGCGGGCAGGCTGAAAACCAGGCGTTACAAGGTGCGGCGGCGGGGCCTTGGATGGCTGCTGCTGGCGGTGGGCATCGCCCTGGGCGCGGCCGCCAGGCCCCTGATGAACGGGGAATGGCGGACCCTGCTGCCCTCCCAGCTGCTTCCGGCCCGGCCCGTAAGCACCCCGGCCCCGCAGGATTCCCAGGCCGCGGAGCGTACCTTCACTTTGGCGGGCAGCACCTGGTATGCCCTGGAGCTGGGCGCGTTTGACAGCGCGGAGGAGGCCCAGGCCCTTGCCTCATCCTTCCGGGGCCGCGGCGCGGGGGGCTACGCGGCCTGGCAGGATAACGCCTGGCGGGTGCTGGCCGCGGCCTACGCCACCCGTTCGGACGCCCAGGCCGTAATCAGCCAATTGCGCAGGCAGCATCAGGTGGAGGCCGGGATCAGCCCCATCATCCAGCCGGAAGTCACCCTGCGCCTGAGCGGCAGGCAAAGCCAATTGACCGCCCTGTGCGACGCCTACGACGCGCTGTCGCGCCTGCCAGAGCAGCTGAGCGTGCTGTCCGGCCGCCTGGACCGGCGAAGCGCGGAACGGGAGGAAATCCTTTCCGCCCTCATTTCCCAGCAGGAAACGCTCAGCGCTCTAAAAAAGCGGCTGACGCAGCAGTTTGGACAAAGCGCGCCTGACGCTGTAAAGGACGCGGAAAAAATACTGGCCGATCTTTCCCTTACCCTGGACGAAGCCCTTGCCGCTCAGGGCAGCACCGCCCTGGGCGCCCAGATTAAATACGCCCAATTGCAATGCCTGTGCCGCATGGCGGATTACGCCGCGGCGCTGGCCAAGTAAGCCCTTGCTTTAAATGGGCGGACGGGTGGGCGCCGCGCACCAATCGCAGGGCAGCAGCTTTTTATAATCCTGGCTGTTGATGAGGTCAAAGGGAATCTTGCCCGTCAGCGGCCAATAGCTGGAATCCACCCGCGAGCAGCGGCTGTCCAAATGATAATACTTGCCGCCCTTTTCATTGTAATACACATACAGCACATCGGCCTCGTTGGTGGCCGCGGGGGCGGGGGTAATGGTGGAATGAGGCAGGTTCTGATTGGCGGCGGCGGCTGCCTCCGCCGCTTCGTCCACCACCACGCCGTCCAGGGAATTGGGGTCCACATACCAAACGTCGTTGATTTTTTTCATAATGACCCGCATGCGCTTCACCACGGAATTGCCGCTTTCATCGAAAATGACCTTCATGGTCAGGATGCGGGAATTGTCGCCGTCGCTGCCGGTAATATCCTCCAGCGCGTCCACATAGCTGGTGGGACGGCTGCGGCTGAGCATTTGAAACAGCACCGTTTCGGCGGACTGCTGTTCATTCACCCAGGAGGGCAGGCAATATTCCTTCATTTCGCTCACGGCATTCTGGCCCCAAGCCGCCAGGAAGCCCTTCAGGCGGGTATACGCCTCCGGCTCCGGCGCGGGGGTGGGGTCCGCCTGCGGCGCGTCGGTGGCGGACAGTTCATTGAGCATGGCGTTCACGCTGCCCGCGTCCGGGTTGGAAAAAAGCGAGGCTTGGTTCAGGGAAGAAGGAATATTGCGGCTTTCCGGCGTTTGCCGGTTGATGAACAGCGCCAGGCCGATCACCACGGCCAGGGCGGCGTAAATGACGGTGAGCGTGTTCCGGGCGCTGCGCACGAAGGCCCGCAGCACCCACATAGCCAGCACGCTGGCCCCAGTCACGGCCAGGAACACCCACCTGAGCGTATTATTGGGCACCAGAAGCGCCACCAGGAACAAAACCGGCAGCCCGACCGACAGCACCACCGACAGCGCCATGTGCCGCCGGGGCGCCACGGACGGCGCGCCTTCCTGGCCCGCTTCTTTTTTCTTTTCGCCCCGCTTGTTTTTCATGTTGTACATGGGCGTAAAGCTGTATTGACCGCGATTGGAATTCATGGATGGCTCCTTTCAGCGAAAAGGACATATGAGTTCTTCCATAACAAATGAGGTAAGAGAACCGTTTTCAGCGTTCCGTTTATTCAGTTTATATCGTTACGCAGCGGCGCGGTTTCCCTGTTCCGGCAAACCAGCCTGTTCTCTGTTCCCTCTCTTTATTTACGAATGGGCGCGCCGTTTTCTTCCCGCAAAGGCATTATTCGTCGATCTGCACCTTGTCCCGGCCAAACATTTCGATGAGCCCGCTCAGGTTCTTTTCCTGCCGGGCCCCCGCCTCCGGGTCCTGCTGCACCATTTGGGAGACGGGCTCAAACTTGGCCTCCTGGCCCCCCGCCTGGTTCAAGGCGCTTTCAATCTTCAAGCGGCGCTCCGGCTGGGCCAGCATGGTTTGGAATATTTCTTCGCCGGGGGCGAACATGGCCTTGAACGTGCCATCCTGATATCCGCCGTACTTGGCGCGGGACAGGGGGCCGTACAGGGCGGGCTCGGCCTTTTTCAAATATTTGAGCGCATCGTTCCACACGTCCTTGGGCGGACGGCTGCCGGCGGGCACCGGCGTTTCCACCACGGGCCGGGGCACGGGCCCCGATGGCTTTTGCTCCTTCGGGGCCGTCTGAGAGGCGGCCGCAGGCAAAGCGCGCACGCCGTTTTTTTCTAACTCCGCCAGCCGCCGCTCCAATTCCGCCACCCGCTCCAGCAGGGCTTCCACATCCTTTTCCTCCGGCTGGTCGCAGGCGCGCAGGGCAAAAATTTCCAGCACGGACCGGGCCGAGGCCGCCCAGCGGGTGTCCGCCTCGGCGTGCATGCAGCCATCCAGCACCCGAAGCAGCCTTTGCTGGGAAAATTCCTTGGCCTGCTGGGCATAGCGCCGGGCGTTTTCGCCGCTGACGCCGGGCAATCCCTCCCCCGGCCCGCACAAAAGCGCCGCCATGAGCATGCGCAAATGAGCGGACAAATCCTTTAAAAACACCTGCACATCCCTGCCGCCGCGCATGAGCTCGTCCGTCAGGCGCAAAGCTTCCGCCCCGTCCCTGTGGGCCAGGGCTTCGGCGTAGGAAAACAGGAAAGCCCGGTCCGCCGTGCCCAGGGCCTGGCGCACATGCTCCTCCGTGATCTTTTCCCCGGAGCCCATGCACATATCCAGAATGGACAGGGCGTCGCGCATGCCGCCCTCCGCCGCGCGGGCGATGAGGGACAAGGCTTCCTCCTCCGCCTCTTCCCCGCTTTCGGCGACCACCTTTTTTAAGTGTCCGGCGATTTGGTCCTCGGTATAGCGGCCAAAATCGTAGCGCTGGCAGCGGCTTAAAATGGTGGAAGGAAGCTTCTGGGGCTCGGTGGTGGCCAGGATGAACACCATGTATTCCGGCGGCTCCTCCAGGGTCTTGAGCAGGGCGTTAAAGGCCGCGTTGGAAAGCATGTGCACTTCGTCGATGATGTATACCTTATATTTTCCAAACTGGGGCGGGTAATCCACCTTTTCCAGCAGCTCCCTGATTTCCTCCACCCGGCTGTTGCTGGCGGCGTCCATTTCGTACACGTCAAAGGACGCGTCGTTTTCAATGGTCCGGCAGGATTCGCACTCCCCGCAGGGGTCGCCGTTCTGAGGGTTCAGGCAGTTGATGGCCCTGGTCAGGATACGGGCGGCGCTGGTTTTGCCGGTGCCCCGGCTGCCGCAGAACAGATAGGCGTGAGCTATCCGCCCTGTCGTCACCTGATGGCGCAGGGTGCGCACGATGGCCTCCTGGCCCACCATGTCCGAAAAGGTTTTGGGCCGCCACACCCGGTACAGCGCCTGATACACCGCGATCCCTCCTTGAAGCATTCCATACGGAATGTAATATTATATCATATATCTTTTCTTTAATCAAATGTTCAGGGCCGCCGCAGGCCTTTGGGATAATGGTTTTTCATCTGCCCCTGGCTCGCCTTGCCCCAGCCCAGGTTCATGCCCTGGAAGGTGAGGGCGTAAAAGCCGCGCAGGCCCTCCTCCACCGGGATAACCTGGCCCGCCTGGTAGGCGCGCCCTTCCGCTTCCTCCAGGGCAACGGTGCGCAGGGCGCGGCAGGCCAGGGCCAGCGCATGGTCCGGCACGAACACCCGTCCCTTCATTTCTCCCAGGGCAAGGCCTGCCCGCAGGGTCTTTACGCCCTGGAGGGGCGGCATCTCCTCCGGCACAAAAACGAGCTTTCCGGCAAACGCCGCGTTTGGCGCTTCCGCCTTTTCCACGTGGTCCCGAAGAAAATCCAGGGCCGCGGCGGCTTCCGCCTTGCCCGGCCGGGGCAGGCCGCCCGCCGGCGCGGCTTTGAAGGAGCGCTCCTCCCTTTCCCCCGCTTTTTTCAGCAGCGCCGCAAAATGTCCCTCGCCCCGCACCTGGTGAGGCCAGATATGCAGCATGCCGCCGCTTTCCGGAAGGCCCGGCAGATGGAAGGGCGCCAGGGAAAACTCCGGGTGCTCCCGCAAAAAGCCCTCCACCACTTGTTCATTCTCCACAGCGTTAAAGGTGCAGGTGCTGTAGGCCAGCAATCCGCCGGGGCGCAGCATTTGGGCGGCGCAGCGCAAAATCTGGCTTTGCCGCTGGGCGCAGCCCGCCGGGGACGCGGCGTTCCATTCCAGCCGGGTTTCCGGGTGGCGGCGGAACATGCCTTCGCCGGAGCAGGGAGCGTCCACCAGCACCTTGTCAAAATATTCCGGCCAGCGTTTGCACAAATCCTCCGGCAGGGCGCACACCGCGGCGGCGTTTGCAACGCCCATCCGTTCCAGGTTGCGGCTCAATACCTGCGCCCGGCTCATCACCGGCTCGTTGCAAACCAGCACGCCCCCGCCCGCCATGAACGCTGCCAGCTGGGTGCTTTTCCCGCCGGGCGCGGCGCACAAATCCAGCACCCGCTCCCCCGGCAGGGGGCGCAGGAGGGAAGCGGGCGCCATGGCGCTGGGCTCCTGCAAATAGTAAGCCCCGGCCTCGTGCAGCACCGCGCTTCCGGCCTGGGAATCCAGCGGCAGGTAAAACCCATTCTCCGCCCAGGGAATCCTTTCCCCCGCCTCAGGCGGAGGCGGCACGCCGGGCCGCATCCGGACGCCCCGGACGGGCGCTTCTTCATAGCTATGCAAAAAATCGGGCAGCGCATCACCCAGCAAGGGGCGCAGCTGCTCGATCCATCCGGAAGGGAAAGCTGTGTTTTCCATCATGCGTGTCCATCCGTCGATTGATTGCCGGGGGCGGGCCGCTGCCAGGCGGCATAGGCGTTTTCTCCGGCGCTTTGCCGGGGATAAACCGGCTCGTGAAAGGCCTGCTGGCGGTCCACCGCCGGGGGCAGGCCGTCCAGCAGGGCGTCCTCGTCCTCGTCGCCCTTGATGAGCTTTTCCCGCCAGTCGGGGCGGCGGCGCTCATATTTTTCGCTGCGCCTGCGGCGGCGGGCAACGGGCATATCGGAGGTGTAAGCCATCTGCGCGCGGGAGGAAACGTACATGGGCGGCGGCTCATAGGCCGCCGGCGGCGCAAAGTACCGGGAACGCTCCTCCTCCTGGGCTTCCGTTTGGGAAAACGCCGGCGCTTGGGCGGGCGGTTCCGGGTAAGCGGGCGCATCGGTCCAGGCGGGAGGGGGCGTTTCCTCCTCCAGGGCGCTTTCCTCCGGCGCCGCGGCCCAATCCTCTTCCTCCCA
Organism: uncultured Clostridia bacterium; assembly: GCA_946615495.1. Lineage (GTDB taxonomy): Bacteria > Bacillota > Clostridia > Christensenellales > Aristaeellaceae > RUG563. Next base: position 1,671 of record CAMOHY010000053.1, on the reverse strand, counting down.
CTGCTCCTGCGGGGCGGTTTCGGAAGCTTTTTCCATTTCTTCTTCCTGGGGCATGCCCAGTTCCACGCCGCCCTGATAGCCGCGCTCAAACCGTCTGGCGCTTTCCGGCTTTTCCCGCCGGAACAGGCGGCCCAGCCTGCGCAGATAGGAACGCCATACCAAATAGGGCCGCCAGCGGATGAGCCAGATGAGAAAATCCATCGCCGTGCAGCCCAGGCACAGGACCAGGGCCAGCCAAACCCAATGATCGCCCAGCCAGGTAAAAAATCCGCCATACCGGCCGGAAATGGCCGCCGTCCAAATATGCTGGATCAGCGTGCGCGCCCAGCCGAACAAAAGCGAAAACAGCGAATTGGCAAAACTATTCATGGATTCTGCTCCGTGCCCGACGCCATGTTCACAAATTCCTCCGGCAATATGCTCACCACCACCTGCACGGCGGTGTTGCTGATATAATCCACGTTGCCGGGCGTGTTCAGATACAGCAGCTGGCTCACCGTGCGGCTCTGGCCGCTGATATCCACCTGCTCGTAGGGGTAGAGGGCGGCTCCCTCAGCCAAATACGGCTCAATGGCCATTTTGCTGCCCGCCAGGGTGACGCTTTGGGGCGTAACGCGCACGCTGCTCACCGCGTAGCCCTCCGCGGGCTCCCCGGTAACCAGAGCGTCGGCCGCCACGTTCACCTGGGCCAGATAATACACCTCCTGGCTTAAGGTGATGCGCTGGATGGCGTTGGTCTGCCCATGGGGAGTAACGGTCAAATTGGCGGCGCTGAGCTGGTTGCCCGCCGCGTCCTCAAAGAAGAAGGGCAGGTTCACGGCGTTGGGGCTGCGGTCCGGCGAAAGGGCGCTTTGATCGTACACCACCACGCACCGGGCGGCGTTTTCCACCACGGAGGCCGGGCCGCTGATATCCACCGATTCGGCGCTGCGCGTCAGCGTGCCGCCCCAATAGCCTTCGGGCACCTCGCCCTGGAAGCGCACCTCCACCGGCACGCCGGACAGGGTGCTGTATTCCTCCACCGCCACGGTCACATCGGCGTCGTACACCTCCGCCACGGTGCCATACTGGCTGGCGTTCCCGGCGGAAGCGGTGATTTTCAAGGTCTGCACCCCAGTGGTTTGAATCTGGCTCAAATCCAGCCGGGCGGAATAATTGGAGGCGCTGGCGGCGGTATAATTCCTTTGGGGCACGCTGGCGCGGATGCGCACGGTGTCCACGTCCTCCAGGCCCTCCACCACGATCATGCCGTTTTGCCGCAGCGCCGTGGCGTTGACCACGGAAACCCTTACGTTGTCGATTATTTTATCGCGGGGCAGGGAGGTGTCCTGGGTGATGAGCCCGCCCCACAGGCAGATGGCCAGGGCCAGGCTGCCCAGCTTCCAGCCCCAATGGCTGGATAAGACGCTCCAGGCCTTTTTCCAAATATCCTTTTTCTTTCCGGTGTTCTCCTGCTCGGAGGATACACGGGCCGGCTCGTTATTCATCATTTCCCGTTCCTCCTTTTCCCGCGGTGCGCGCCCGATGGGTCCAGCGCCAGAGGCGGGAATGATCTTCATGGTACATTTCCCGCAGAATCTTGCGGATGCTGTCCGCGTCCAGATGGCGGGTAAGCTTGCCGCCGCGGGCCATGCTGATAATGCCCGTTTCCTCGCTGACGATGAGCACCAC
>CAMOHY010000052.1 GCA_946615495.1 uncultured Clostridia bacterium | reverse complement strand
CCGCGGTAATCCAGGATGATGCCGGTGACGATGTTCACCGCGCCGGTCTCCTCCAAGGTGTGTTCTACGTAAAATTCCGTCAGCTCGCTGTCCATCAGCGTATCCGCCGCGCCAAACCGGGGCATGCGCACCGCGGCATACAGCAAAAGAATAATCAGCGCCGCGCACACCAGACTGGCGCAAAGCCGGTACCACCAGGAATCGGCATAGGAGGCGCGCTTTTTTGCTTTCTTTTTGGAGGCGGCCTTTCGGGCTTTCCGGGCGGGCTTTTTCCGCTTTTCCGTTTCTATCTGGGAGGAAGCGCCGTTTAAATCGTCCTCCATTTCCTTTTCCAGCGCCTGGTCGCCGTTTTCCAGCCAGGAAAGCAGGCTGGAAAAGGCATCCTGCTTTTTATCGGCCATCTTCCTTTTCCTCCTTGGCGTCAATGGCGTGGATTTTTTTCAGCGCCGCGAACAGCAGGATGGAGGACACCCCCGCCCCCACAGCCGCCTCGGTGATGGCCAAATCGGGAGAGCGCAGCAGTATCCACACCACCGACAGCACCAGGCCCTGGGCCATAAAAATAATCACGGCGGACAGCGTGTTTTTCGTCACCGCCACCGCCAGGGCGCAGGCGACGATGAACAAAAGCAAAATCACATTCAGGATTTCCATTCTTTCGCCTCCGCCTTAAAATGCTTTTCCTCCGTTTCCCGCACCAGGCTGCCGATCAAATGGCTGCAAACCGGGCTGGTGATCCAGAAAAAGGCCACCACAAACAGAATTTTCAGGGTAACGGCGTCAAACCCCGCGTACACAATGGCCGCCAGCGCCATCAGAAGCAGGCCCAGGGTGTCGCCCATGCCGGCGGGGTGCATCCGGTTCACGGCGAAGGGAAAGCGGTTGGCGCCGATGACGGCGGTCCACTGGATGATGAGGCCGCCAAGCAAAAGCGCCCCGAACAGAATCAGCCGCGCATATTCAAGCATCCTTTTTCCCCTCCTTTTCCTTTTTTTCCCGGTACACGCCGATGGAGATGCGGCACAAAAGCACCACCGCCAGGAAGCTGAGCATGGCGTAAATGAGCGCGATATCGATGAGGTAGCCCTCTTTGAGCAGCAAAGAGAGGAACAAAATCAGGGCGATGGTGATGGTGCCCGTCATGTTGATGGCGATCACCCGGTCCGCCACGGCGGGGCCGCGGAAGGCCCGAAACAGGCACACGAACAGCGCCGCCCCCAGGGCCGCCATGGCAATCTGCATCAAGAGTGCGTAAGCGTTATCCATGCAGCGCCTCCTCGATTTTCACAAGCTTTCTTTCAAACACCGTATCCTCCAGCCCCTCGGCCATGGCGGAGGTGAGGCAGTGAACGGTCAATTCATTTCCGGCGCACTCCAGGGTGATGGTGCCGGGCGTCAGGGTAATGGAATTGGCCAGGGCCATGCGGCCAAGGCGGGTGGTAAGCCGGGTGGTGACAGAGCGCACCACGGGGTCCGGCCGCCCGCCAAACACCACCGGCAGCATGCGCACATTGGCCTTAAAGATTTCCCAAACCACCGTGGCAGCGTAGCAAAGAATCAGCGGCAGCGCCCGGTAAAGCTTTCCTTCCTTCCGCAGGGACCAATCGCACGCGCGGCACAAAAAAAGCAAGGCCAGCGCAGTCACCCCCGCGCCCAGGAAGCAAATTTCCCAGGTCAGGCGGCCGTTGAGCACCACCCAAAACAAAAAAATCAGCAGCGCCATGTTTCTCCTCTTTTTCCGCGGGCCTGTGCGCCCGTATTCCGTCGAAACACGCGCTGCCCGCATGGATTTCTACAAATTAAAATAGCTGTCTGCAAGCTCTTAGATAGTATACACGATTTCCCTTCGTTGCACAAGTCGGCATGGGGAAAATCTTCTCTACAGTTTATAACGAAAAAGTTGCGTTTTTTTATCTTTTTTGTGAATTGTTCGTTTCAAAAATTTGCAATAATTGTACGAAAAAATATCTTGTGTCCACCAGTTGACTTTGTTATAATACATGAAGGAATATCTGCCCGTTTTTACCCCATATTTACGGGCACCTATGAATAGGCTCTCCCCTGAAAGCGAGGAAAACATGACGCGTAAATTCCAATGGGTTTCTTTTCTGTCCGCGCTGCTGGCCGCCGCGCTGCTGGCAGGCTGCGTTTTTCCCCTGGCCGCGGCTGAAAAAAGCTGGGCCAAGTTTACCCGGCGGGAAAACAGTATTTTTGATACGGAAACCACGTTTATCGGCTTTGCGGAAACGGAGCAGGAATTTGACAGGGTCTGGGGCGAGGTGCTTTCCCGCCTTCGCCGGTATGACCAGGTTTTTGACGCTTACCACGGCTACGACAATTTGCACAACCTGTACTATCTGAACCGCCACGCTTTCCAGGAGCCCGTCGCTGTTCCCCAGGAGCTTTTCCAGCTCATTTCCTGGTGCAAGCAGCAATGGGAAAGCGGTCTGCGCAGCACCAATATCGCCATGGGCGCGGTGCTGTCCATTTGGCATGAATACCGGGAAGCGGGCATAAACAATCCGGATTCCGCCGCTCTTCCGCCCATGGCGGATTTGGAAAAGGCAAGCGGCCACACGAGCTTTGACAGCGTGGTGCTGGATGAAGAAAAACAGACCGTATTCTATGCTGATCCGGACCTTTCCCTGGATATCGGCGCGGTGGCCAAGGGCTGGGCGGCCGACGCCGTGCTGCCGTATCTGAAGGAAAGCATGCCCTCCTTCCTGCTGAGCCTGGGCGGCAACGTGTACGCGGGCGACAAGCCCATGGATGGCCGCAGCGCCTGGGCTGTGGGCGTGCAGGACCCGCGGGCCGACATGCTCTCCGTCTCCCTTGGCGGCACGGACATTCTGGATATTGTGGACGTGCGGGACCAAACCGTCGTCACCAGCGGCGATTACTGGCGCTTTTACGTGGTGGACGGCCAGCGCTACCACCACATCATCGACCCGGAAACGCTGATGCCCTCCCGCCAAATGCTGTCGGTGACGGTGATTTGCAAAAGCTCCGCCCTGGCCGACTTTTTAAGCACCACCCTGTTCGTTCTTTCCTATGAAGAAGGGCTGGCGCTGGTGCAGGGCATGGACGGAGTGGAAGCCATGTGGGTGCTGCCGGACGGGAGCGTTCAATGCAGCCCCGGCATGGCGGCCTACGCCCGGAGCCTGAAAAACGCCGCGGGAGGAACCGGAAAATGAGCCAAGGCCCCAAACGTTCCGCGAACGGAAAAGCCAATATCCTTCTGATTGCGGGCATCGTGGCGGCGGCGCTGATTTTGATTCTGCTGTCGCGCACCGTGCTTGCTCCCAAGGAAATGGACCCAGCGGCTATTCAGGAGCAGCTGAACGCTTTGCAGCCTCCCTCCCCCGCGCCCGCCCAGGCGGCGGGAACGAGCGCGCCGGATGCGGCCCCCGCCGCTTCCGCCACAAACGCCCAGGAGGCGGAAGCGTACTTATTCATCATTCTCAATAACCGCGTATGGGGCATTGAACCCCTGGGCGAAGAAAGAGACGTGACGGTGGACCAGGGCGACGGCGTGGTAAACGTGATCCACCTGCTGCCGGACGGCTTTTACATGGCCTCCTCCACCTGTGAAAATCAGCTTTGCGTGTCGGAGGGCACGGTGACGGTGGAAAATTACCAGCGCCGCATTCTGGGCGCCTCGGTGCTCTGCCTGCCCCATAACCTGGATTTGGAATTGGTGGTGCCCAGCCATACGCCGGACCCGAACGCTCCGGATATTTAAGCGGGGCAAACAAAGCTTACTATGTTTTCCCAGGGCCGGGGGACGGCCCTTTTCCCGGTTTCCGGGGATAAAGAAGAAACTGTGTTTCCCACTTCCTTCCGGGAAACAGAGCAAGGAGGACGGAACGTGAAAAAACAACTTCCTGGCTGGGCTGTGCTGCTCATCATTACCCTGGTGGCCGGTCTTGCCCTGGGCGGCACCTACGCCCTGACCAAAGAACCCATCGCCCAGCAGGCGCTTTTGACGGCGGAAAACGCCCGGAAAAGCGCCCTGCCCGATGCGGACAGCTTTGAGGAGCTGGAGCTGGGCGAAAACGCATCGGTGGATTGGGCCTATGCCGGGCTCAAAGAGGGAAACACCGTTGGCTACGTCGCCCAGAAGACGGTAAACGGCTTCGGCGGCAAGGTGGAGGTCATCGCGGGCGTGGATACCCAGAAAGCTCCGGACACCTTTACCGTCAGCGGAATTTCGGTGGGCGGTTCCAATTTCTCTGAAACCGCCGGCTTGGGCGCGCGCTCCAAGGAGCCCGCGTTTACCGAACAGTTTGCAGGAAAGCTTTATCCCCTCAGCTATATCAAAGCGGGCGGCGAAGCCACGGACAGCACCGTGGACGCGCTGACCAGCGCCACCATTACCACCACCGCGGTAGTGAACGGCGTAAACGATATCGTAAAATACATTAAGGGCGACGTGATGGGCATCGCCGGGGTGGAAATGCCCGCCAAGCCCGAAAGCGGCGTGTTCAGCGCCTCCAGCAAGGGCTTCCGCGGCCCCGTGTACGTGGAAGCGGCCTTTGACGGCGCCGGAAAAGTTACCTACATGAGCGTAGGCGACGAAAACTTCGCCGAGGATATCGGCGTGGGCGTTGTGGAGCCGGACTTCATGATTCAGTTCATCGGCAAGCAGATGCCCCTGGAAGTGGCGGATATCGACGTGATCGCCGGCGCCACCATTTCCTCCACCGCCGTGGTGAACGCCCTGAACGACGCCTACGCCATCGCCGGCGGCGCGGAAATTGTGGCGCCCGAAACGCCTGCCATGCCCGAAAAGCCTGAGGAGGGCGTGTACAGCGCTTCCGCCCAGGGCTTCCGCGGCCCCGTGTACGTGGAGGCCGCCTTCGATGAAAACGACCAGGTGACGTACCTGAGCGTGGGCGACGAAGGCTTTGCCGAGGATATTGGCCTGGGCGTCAAGGAGCCCGACTTCATGTATCAGTTCATCGGCAAGAAAGCTCCCCTGGAAGTGGCGGATATCGACGTGATCGCCGGCGCCACCATTTCCTCCACCGCCGTGGTGAACGCCCTGAACGGCGCGTACAACGCCAGCAAGGGCATCGTGGTGGAAACGCCCCAGGCTCAGCTGCCCGAAAAGCCCGAAGGCGGCGCGGTTTACAGCGCCAGCGCCCAGGGCTTCGGCGGCCCCGTGGCTGTGGAAGCTTCCTTCGATGAAGAAGGCAAGATCACCTATATTTCCATCGGCGACAGCCAGTTTGCCGAAACGCCCGGCCTGGGCGCGCGGGCGCTGGAGGATGACTTCCAGGCCCAGTTCATCGGCAAGCAAATGCCGCTCTCCCTTTCCGATATCGACGCGCTCACCGGCGCCACCATCACCTCTACCGCCGTGGTGGACGCCCTGAACCAGGCCTATGATATTTCCCAGGGCCGCGGCGCGGAGCCCGCCTCCGCCCCCGAAGCCCAAGCGGATGAAAAGCCCGCCGTCACCTTCGGCGCGGACGCCTTCGGCTTTGAAAGCGACGTATATGTGGAAGCCGCCTTCGAGGACGGCAGGATCACTTGGATTTCCATCGGCGATAAGCGCTTTGCCGAAACGCCCGGCCTGGGCGCGAAGGCCCTGGAGGAAGAATTCCAGGCCCAGTTCATCGGCAAGGCCGTGCCGCTGGCGCTGGAGGATATCGACGCCATTTCCGGCGCCACCTTCACCTCCACCGCCGTGGTGGAAGCCATTAACAAAGCATACGAAAAGAGCCTGGCCGCCGCGGAAGCTCCTGCCCAGGCGCCTGCCGCTGAAAGCGCCGGGGCCACTTATTCCGCCTCCGCTCAGGGCTTTGGCGGCCCCGTGGCCGTGGAAGCTTCCTTCGATGAGGAGGGCAGAATCACCGCCCTCACCATCGGCGACAGTCAGTTTGCCGAAACGCCCGGCCTGGGCGCGAAGGCCCTGGAGGAAGAATTCCAGGCTCAGTTCATTGGCAAGCAGATGCCCCTGACCCTGAGCGACATTGACGCCATCTCCGGCGCCACCGTCACCTCCACCGCCGTGGTGGACGCCCTGAACGAGGCGTACGCCCTCTCCGGCGGCGGCCAGCGTGCGGAAAGCGAAGCCCTGACCACTTCCTTCTCCGGCGAAATCAACGCGGGCAGCAAGCTCATCAAGCTTACCGCTCAAGTGGAAAATGGCCTCGTAGCCGCCCTGAGCGTAACGCCCAGCGAGCTGGAAGCGGCCATGCAGGAAAAATTCCTGGGCGCCGCCCTGCCTGTGTCGGTGGAGGAAGAGGATATCGACGTGTTCTCCGTCGCGGTGCTGCTCAATCAGGCGTATCAGCAATACCTAAAAGAGCATCCCGACGCTCCCGCCGCCGTGGCGGAGGCTGCTCAGGAAGAAGAGAAGCAGCCCGCCCTTCCCGCTGATTTCAAGGATGTGCGCCACTCCATCGGCATCACCTCCCTGTCCACCGATATCCAGGTGAAGGTCTCCTTCGTGCAGGATACCGTGGCCGGCCTGGTGGTGATGGAAAAGCCCGTGGGCAGCGATCAGGCTTATACCCTGAGCGAACAGGACGGCCAAATGAAGGATTTGTTCCTGGCCCGCAGCCTGCCTTTGGATGTAAGCCGTCAGGAATCCCCCTTCGCCGCCCTGGTGGCCAGCGCCATCAACACCGCCTATTACGCCAACGGCGGGGATAAAAACCTGGTTTCCGTGCTGGTGGATGAAAACGCCGCAGGCGAGGACGAAAACGGCGTCATCGGCGGCGCGGACGGCCCCACGGTGCTCATCGTGGCCCAGCCCAGCCAGGAGGACGGCTGGTACACCAGCGAAGTGATCTCCTTCTTTACCGCCATTCAGGTGAGCGCCCAGTTTGAGGACGGCAAGGTGGCCGCCCTCACCGTGGCCGATAAGCAGGTGGGCGAAGAAGCCTACCAGCCCAGCGAAAAGGAAAGCGCCATGCAGGAAAAATTCACCGGCGCTTCCCTGCCCCTGGACACCGATCAGCCTGATCCCTACACCGCCGCTGTGGCCATCGCCATCAACCAGGCGTATCCCGGCGCGCTTTCCCAGGAAAATACGCTCCCGCAGGCGCCCGGAGACGCCGTGCTGTCCAGCGGCGAATGCGTGATCTTCTTTAGCCGCGTGCGGGCCGACGCCCGTTTTGAGGATGGCAAGCTGTCCTTCGTCAGCGTGCGCACCTCCCCCATCGGAGAACACAGCGCCGGGGAAGAAACCACCGCCGTGGACGAGTGGGCCGCCCTGCTGGGCCAGCCCATGCCCCTGAACGCTGCGGACTGCCAGGTGGCGGGCGTTCCTGAATACATGACCCAGGCTGTGGTCATCGCGCTCAACCAGGCTTACGAAAACTCCCTCGCCGGGCAGCAGTGACCGGGCGATATCGAGAAGAAGGAGGCACGGACATTGCTTACAAAAACATTTAAGCGGGGCATTCATCCCCTGCATAACATGCACGAGGGCAAAGGCCCCACGCGCGATCTTCCCGTCCGGGAATACGTGTCCGATTCCGTGGTGATTTCCATGGCCATGAACATCGGCGCGCCCGCCAAGCCCTGCGTCAAAAAGGGCGACCATGTGGATATCGGCCAGGTCATCGGCGAAGCCCAGGGCTTTATGAGCGTGCCGGTGCACGCCAGCGTTTCCGGCGAAGTGGTTTCTGTGGATTCCATTCCCTCCCTGGGCGCGGGCAACGTGCAGGCCGTGACCATTAAAAATGATTTTGCCGACACCTGGGTGGAGCTGCATCCCCTGGGCAGCGTGGAGCGGGTGGACCCCAAGGCCGTTATTCCCGCCATTCAGGCGGCGGGCATCACCGGCATGGGCGGCGCCAGCTTCCCCACCCATGTGAAGCTCACCTTCCGGGAAGGCGCCACCTGCGACACCATCGTGGTCAACGGCGCGGAATGCGAAACCCATTTGACCGCCGATTACCGCCTGATGCTGGAGCATTCCACCCGCATTGTGGACGGCCTGCGGGCCGTGATGCGGGCGCTGAACGTGAAAAAGGGCATTATCGGCATTGAGGACAACAAAAAAGAGGCCATCGAGGCCATGGCCAAGGCCGCCAGCGGCCGGGAGGGCGTGAGCGTTCAGGCCCTGAAAACCAAGTACCCCCAGGGCGGTGAAAAACAGCTGATCGAAGCCATCACGGGCCGCCAGGTGCCCTCCGGCGGGCTGCCCATCGACGCCCATGTGGTGGTGCTCAACGTGGGCACCTGCGCCGCCATCGCCGACGCCATTATCGACGGCAAGCCTTTAATCAGCCGCATCTGCACCGTGACCGGCTGCGTGCGCAATCCCGCCAACCTGCTGCTTCGCATCGGCACCATCACCGAGGACATCATCGGCACCTGCGGCGGCTATTCCGAAACCCCCGGCAAGGTGGTGTTCGGCGGCATGATGACCGGCATCTGCATCCCCAACGACCAGATGCCCATCATGAAATCCACCAACGGTATCGTGGTGCTCAACGAACGGCAGTCCCACAGCAAGGATGAAAGCCCCTGCATCCACTGCGGCCGGTGCGTGCAGGCCTGCCCCATCGGCCTGAATCCCTACCAGATCAAGGTGGCCGCCGATAAGAGCGATTTCGCGGCGGCGGAAAAGCTGCACGTGATGGACTGCATCCTGTGCGGCTCCTGCGCTTACCAATGCCCGTCCCGCCGGTGGCTCACCCCGTCCTTCAAATTCTGCAAGGATCACATCACCGCAGAAGCCAAGGCCAGGGCAGCCGCTAAGAAGCAGCCCCCTTCCGGGGCTGCGGCGCGGAACGCGTCAGCCCCAAAGGACTCAGATAGCATGGGCAAGCAAAGCGCAGGCCATGCGGGCAGTTCGGAAGGAGGAGCGAACAAATGAGCCTGAGAATTTCCACCGCGCCCCATATGCACAACCCGCTTACCACCCAGCGGCTGATGCAGTATGTGTTCATCGCCCTGCTGCCCACGGCGGCGGTGGGCGTGTATGCTTTCGGTTTCCCGGCCCTGGCCGTGCTGCTCATTTCCATGGCCACGGCGGTGCTCTGCGAATTCCTGTGGCAGAAAATTGCCAAGCAGCCCGTGCGCATCAACGATTTTTCCGCGCTGGTGACGGGCCTGATTCTGGGCTTGAACCTGCCCTCCACCGCCCCCTGGTGGATGGCCATGATCGGCAGCGCCTTCGCCATCCTGATCGTCAAGCAGCTCTTTGGCGGCCTGGGCGATAATTTCCTCAATCCCGCCCTGGCGGCCCGCGCCGTGCTGCTGGCCTCCTGGCCGGTGCATATGACCGCCTCCGCTTACGTGAACCCCACCTACTTCCAAGCCGGTGTGGACGCCGTGGCCACCGCCACGCCGCTGGCCAGCAAGAGCGCGTCCATCGTGCAATTGCTGCTGGGCCAGGTGCCCGGCACCATCGGCGAAGTGTGCAAGGCCGCCATTCTGGCCGGGTTCCTCTTCCTGGTCATCACCGGCACCATTTCCTGGCGCATTCCCGTCATCATGACGGGCAGCGTGTTCCTCTTTACCCTGCTCATCGGCGGCGTCACCCCGGAGGCGGCCCTCATCGCCACCCTGTCCGGCGGCGTGCTCTTTGGCGCGGTGTTCATGGCTACGGATTATGTCACCTCGCCCATCACGCCCTGGGGGCAGGTCATTTACGCCTGCGGCGCCGGGCTCATCATCGTTCTCATCCGCCAGTTCGGCAGCTATCCGGAGGGCGTTACCTACGGCATCCTGCTCATGAACATCGCGACGCCCCTCATCGATCGCTTCCTGCCCCGGAAGATTTACGGCTATAAGAAGGAGGCCAAAAAAGCATGAGCGAAAAAAAGAGCCTGGGAAAGGTATTCTTTAACGGTATCATTCCCGAAAACCCCACCTTCCGCCTGGTGCTGGGCACCTGCCCCACCCTGGCCGTCACCACCAGCGCCCTGAACGGCCTGGGCATGGGCGCGGCCGCCACGTTCGTGCTGGTGTGCTCCAATGTGGCCATTTCCATGCTGCGCAAGTTCATTCCCGATCAGGTGCGCATCCCCGCGTTCATCGTTGTGATCTGCACCTTCGTTACCATGGTGCAATTGCTCATGCAGGCCTTCGTGCCTTCGCTGTATGAAAGCCTGGGCCTGTTCATTCCCCTGATCGTGGTCAACTGCATCATCCTGGCCCGCGCCGAAGCCTTCGCCAGCAAAAATTCCCCCCTGCCCTCCGCCCTGGACGGCCTGGGCATGGGCTGCGGCTTCACCCTGGCGCTGACGCTGATGGGCGCCATCCGCGAACTGATCGGCAACGGCTCCGTGTTCGGCATGCAATTGCTGGGCGCTTCCTATGAGCCCATGCTGCTCATCGTGCTGGCCTCCGGCGGCTTCTTTACCTTCGGGCTGCTGCTGGGCCTGTTTAACCTGATCGTTAAAAAAGTTGAGCGGAAACACGCACAGAAGGAGGCACACGCGGCATGAGCATCGTAGAAATCCTGCTGTTCATGGTCAGCTGCATACTGACCCATAACTTCATTTTCAACCGGTTCCTGGGCTGCTGCCCCTTCCTGGGCGTGAGCAGCAAGGTGGAAACCAGCGTGAGCATGGGCCTGGCCGTCACCTTCGTTATGACCATCGCGTCCCTGTTCTGCTGGCTCATCTATAACCTGCTTTTAATCCCCCTGGAGCTCACCTATATGAGCACCATTTCCTTCATTCTGGTCATCGCCGCGCTGGTGCAGTTTGTGGAAATGTTCCTGAAAAAGAGCAGCCCCACCCTGTACAGCGCCTTGGGCATTTACCTGCCCCTCATCACCACCAACTGCGCGGTGCTGGGCGTGGCCACGCTGAATATGAACAACAATTACGGCCTGCTCCAATCTGTGCTCAACGGCACCTTCTCCGCTCTGGGCTTCCTGCTGGCCATCGTGCTGATGGCGGGCGTGCGCGAGCGGCTGGAGAGCAGCAAAATTCCCGCCTGCATGAAGGGCTTCCCCATCACCCTGGTTTCCGCCGGGCTGATGGCCG
>CAMOHY010000051.1 GCA_946615495.1 uncultured Clostridia bacterium | reverse complement strand
ATATCCAGGAAATTGCCCCGCAGGCTCCATTCAATGTTGCTTTCCAATTGGTTCAGCAGGGGATTGGAGCAGGAAAAATGCCCGGTTTCCGCCATTTCGGAGTGGATGACGCAGGCGGAGAAGCTTTCGGCCCGTATTTCCTCCGGCCACTGCTCGATCAGGGCATAGCGGAAGCCCTGGAAGGAAAACTGCTCGTCGTAGGTTGCCTGCCGGCTGTCCCGGCAGATATAGCGGATCTCCGCCAGCGCGCCGCGGAGATTGTCAAAGTAGGCGTTGCCCGCGGCGTCCAGGGCTTCAAAGCAGCGAAGATGGGCCGTTTCCCCTTCCCTGCCCCGGAGGGTGAAGCGCACGTGGCCCGTCAGGTTCTGCCCAAAATCCAGCACCGTTTCGCCCTTGGGCGTTTTCAGTATTTTCTGAACGGGCAGCGTCTTTTCGATGGCGGGGCGGCAGCCGGGCTGAGGCGACAGCACGCTCAGCGGGAAGGCTACCCGTTCCGCGGGCCGCCACAGCGTGTCCTCCGGCTGGTATTCCTGGGCAAAGCGCCGCTGAGCCGCCTTTTCCGCATCGGAGAAGGGCTGGGCCAAGCGGTCCCGGAGAGGCGGCGCGTCGGTTTTCCGCTTTTCTCCCAGCGCGGGGGAAAAACCGGGCTCACTCCAGCCGGGCTGATCCAGCCGGGCGTCGAAGCGCTCGCCGTCGTAAATTTCCGAGAAGGTGACGGGGGATGCGCAGCCCAGCCAGCTTTCATCGGAGATAAGGGTCTCCTCCGTGCCGTCCTGGTAGCGAATGGTCAATTGGCAAAGCAGGGCGGTGCGGCTGCCGTAGGAGCAGCGCTCGTGGATAAAGCCCATCATGCCCTTGTACCAGCCTGCGCCTACATGGGCGCCCACCACGTTTTCGCCGGGACGCAGCAGGTGCCCCACCTTCCAGGTCTGGTAGCACAGATGCTTTTTATAGCTGGTCCAGCCGGGCAGCATTTGCTCCTCGCCCACGGCCTGGCCGTTGATATACAAGCGATACAGCCCCAGCGCCGTGGCGCAGACGAAGGCCTCCTTTACAGGCTTTTCCACGCGCCAGCTTTTGCGCAGATAAGTGCCTTTGGAGTTTGTCCAATCCGCTTCCCGCTCGGCGGAAATAAACTGCGCCTTCCAGCTTCCGCCTATCATGCCGGTGAGGAAGGAAGCGGGAGCGCTCCAGGCGCTTTCCTCCGTTTTCGTCCACACCCGCGCGCGCACAAAGTATTCCCGGCAGGGACGCAGGGGAAGCGGGGGCGCGTCCACATGGGCGCTTTCTTCGCTTTCCACCCGGCCGCTGTCGAACAGGAGAGAAGAAAAATCCTCCTTTTCGGCCAATTGCCATTGATACGCGCTCTGGCGCACATTGCGCCCGTCGCTAAAGAGCTTCCAGCCCAGATGCGGCATTTCCTCCACGCCCTGGGGGCGGTCCATATAGTCCAGGAGGAGCTTATCCACCGCGATCACGGCAATTCACCCCCGTCCTCATCCAAACGCAGAATCAGCGCGTCCCGCCCGGCGACGGCCTGCTTCCCGGTCAGGCGTTTTCCGGTGAGCAGGTCGGTCAGCTTTGCGGCCCCAAAGTCCGCCCAGGCTTCGCCAGGGTTGTGGTTCAGCACGAAAATCACCGTGCCCCGTTCGTTCACCCGGCGGGTGATTTCCACGCCCGCGCTGGCGGTAAAGAGGCCCTTTAATCCCGTTTCTTTGCAAATCGCCTGCAGCAGATCCGCCAGGAACCGGTCCTCCGGCTGGGTGCCGATATAATAGGCCGCGCCCTTGCCGAACCGGTTTTTGGTAACGCAGGGCATACCGGCGTAAAAATCATCGCCGTAAACGGCCAAGGGCTGGGCGGTGCGGGCGTGCATAAGGTCGCACAGGAAGGAGCAGGAATAGCTTTTTTCGGGGAAGGCGGCGCTTTCCTCCATCACCATGCGGTTGCTTTCCTCCGGCCGCAGGGCGTCCGTTTCCTCCACCCAAACGCCCAGGGCGTCCTTTAATTTTCCGGGGTATTCCCCGAACACGCACCGGTCGTTTTCATCGGCGATGCCGCTCATCACGGTGGCCACCAGCGTGCCGCCCGCCTTCACATATTCCGTCAGGCGCTCCGCCACGCCGGGCTTGGTCATATACAGCATGGGGGCCACCACCAGGGAATAGCCGGAATAATCGGTGTCCCCGGCGGGGTTCAAAAAATCCACGGGAATATTGCGGTCATGGAAGGGCTTATAGTAACGGGCCAGGGTTCTTAAATAATCCATGTCCTTGCTGGGGCCGCTGGCAAGCTCCAGGGCCCACCAGTTGTTCCAGTCCATCAGCAGGGCGGCCTTGGCCGGGGTGCGGCCCCGGAGGAAGGCGCCGCCCAGGGCCTCCAATTCATGGCCCAGCTTTTCCGCTTCCCGGAAAACGCGGGTGTTTTCGTGGCCCGCGTGGCTGATGATGGCGCCGTGGAATTTTTCCTGCCCGGCGATGGATTGGCGCATTTGGAAAAACAGGCAGGTATCCGCCCCGTGGGCCATAGCCTGGTAGGACAGCAGGCGCACTTCGCCGGGGCGCTTCAATTTGTTGTAGGGCTGCCAGTTTTGCTGGTTGGGGGATTGCTCGGTGAGCACAAAGGATTGGCCGCCCTTGAGGCCCCGCATGATATCATGCTTCATGGCCACGAAATGGGGCGGGTCCTGGGGCCAGGGATAGTTGTCCCAGCCCACCACGTCCATTTCCTTGGTGAAGGTGAATTGGTCCAGCTTTTTGATAAAGCCGCTCATGTTGGTCAGAATGGGAATTTCCGGATTGTAGCTTTTCAGCACGTCGTATTCGTTGCGGAAGCACTCCGCCGTGGAATCGGTCAAAAACCGCATATAGTCCAATTGAATAGCGGGGCTAAAGCGGTAATCGTCGTTCAGCTCCGTGGGCAGGGTCACTTCCTCAAAGGAGTACACCGTACGCCCCCAGAAGGAGGTGTGCCAGCGCTCGTTCAGCCCTTCCACGCTGCCGTAGCGCCGCCGCAGCCACAGGCGGAATTTGGCCTGGCAGGCGGGGCAATAGCAGGAGGTGCCGTATTCATTGCTCACGTGCCACATGGCCAGGGCGGGGTGATGAGCGTAGCGCCTGCCGAACTCATGGGCGATGGCGGCGGCCCGCTCCCGGTACTTTAAGCTGTTCACGCAGAAAAACACCCGCATGCCGTGGGTGCGCCTGCGGCCCTGAATATCCACCGGCAGCACTTCGGGGTACCGGGTGGACAGCCAGGCGGGCTGGGCGGTGGTGGGGGTGGCCAGGCACAAGCGGATGCCGTTTTCCCAGATCACGTCGATGATATGGTCCAGCCAGGCAAAATCGTACACGCCCTCATCCGGCTCCAGCTTGGCCCAGGAAAACACCGGCAGGGTGAGCAGATTGATGCCCGCCTTTTTAAACAGCCGCATATCCTCCCGCAGCGTTTTTTCATCCCATTGGTCGGGGTTGTAATCCCCGCCGTAATAAATCCGATCAGCCTGTTTCATGGCTTTTCCCCCATTATTTGGTTTGGATGGAATCCCGAAGCACCAATTGCACGCTCACCTGGGTTTTGATGCAGCAGGGCACGTTTTCCTCAGGCAGGGAAAGCAGGGTGCGGATGGCGGTCTGCCCCAATTCCCGGCGGAACACGTGCACCGTGCTCAATTGCGGCGTGCAGGCCAGGCAGATGGAGGTATCGTCCATGCCGATGATGCTCACATCCTCCGGCACGCTGTAGCCCGCCTCCTTGATGGCCCGCATGCAGCCGATGGCCATGATGTCGTTGGCGGCGAAGAAGGCTTCGGGCAGCTTCTTTCTTTCCGCGATGAGGGCCTTCATGTCCTCATACGCGCCGTTCATGGTGGGGCGCACGGGCCAAATCTGGTCATCCTCCAGCCTCAGGCCGTGCTCCTTCAGGCCGTCGGCCAGGCCCAGGCGGCGGTCCGTCATGTTGTTAAAGCCGATGCTGCTGGTAATGTGCTGAATATCCCGGTGGCCGGCGGCGTAAAGCGCGTCGGCGGCCAAATAGCCCGCCTGCCAATTGTTCATGACCACGGAATGCACGTTCTTTAAGCGGAACAGGTTGTCCAGCACCACCATGGGGGAGCGGAAGGCGGAGAAATGGGAAAGCTCCTCCTCGCTCATTTCCGTGCCCAGCAGGATGATGCCCGCGCATTCCTCGCTGCGGAAGGCGCTGATTTGGTCGGCGTAATCGCTGTCCATGCGGGAGCTGATATGGCTGATGAGCAATTCCAGCCCCACCCGGTGGCATTCCAATTGGATGCTTTCAATGAGCTCGGAAAAAAACTGGGTGTCCATCACCACCATGCCGTGGGACCGGAAAATGATGAGCCGCACGTGGCGGCTGGCCTTGGCCGTTTCCCGGTTCAGCTGGTAGCCCATTTCCCTGGCGATGGATAAAATGTTTTCCTGCACGGCCTTGCTCACCCCCGCCCGGCCGTTCAGGGCGTTGCTTACCGTGGCGGGGGAAACGTTGGCGCGCTTTGCGATATCACGCAAGGTATACTTCATGGGAAAAATCCCTCTCTTCCTGTCTGGTTTTCCTTCTTTATTATTATACGAAAGAAATAAACAAGAGTCAATTGCAAACTAAATATTTATAAAAAATTTTGTTGATTCGTTTGGAACCAACCCAGCCGCCTGGGCGCATACGGACGCCGAATCGTCCAAAATCCGAATGACCGCCGTGGCCTGGCCGTGATAGGCCCGCGCCTTCCCCTGCTGAAAATCCTCTTCGGAGGCGGGGTCCGCGCTGCCTGCGGCCAGAATTTCGCCGCCTTCGCAGGAAAAGCTGATTTCCCGTTGATCGAAAAAGCAAAGATTCCTGTCCGCATCGGTGATCTGCGCGCTCACATAGGCCAGGCTTCCGGCGCGGCAGGCGGAAAACTGAATGCGCGATGCAGAACCTGGGGTGCGCAGGGAAGCGCTGTTTCCCAAAGAATCCACCGCTTTGAGGGCGCCGGGGGCATAAAGCAGGTCAAAGGACGCGATACAATCCCGGCAGGGAACTGTGCCGATTTCGCGGCCGTTGAGAAGAAGGGTCACGCTTTGCGCGGCGCTGTACACATCCACCTGAACGGGCTTTCCCTCCCAGCCGGGAAAATCCCAAGCGGGATGGCGCTCCGGCCAGGCCCAGTAGGACACTTCGCCGTCCTCGTGGAAATGCTTTGGATGCTGTACGGCGATAAAAGGACGATCCAGCGTTCCCCACACGGCCTTTCGGTAATACCCCGCCGGGGTCACGTTCCCGCACAGATCTATGTCCGCGCAGTTGGCCTGCCGCCAGGGCCATTTTTCAAAGAAGCCTTCTCCGTCCTCCGGCTTGCGCCACACATGGCCAATGCCCGCTTCCCCCAGATAATCCATGGCGGCCCAGGCGAAATCTCCGATGACGCGGGGATGGGCGAGGGTCTTTTGCCAGCATTCCAGCGCTTCTTTCGCCACGCTTTCCGTGCCGCAGATGAAGCGGCGGGGATAAGCGGCCAGGTCCTTTTCGTAACGGCGGCTCAGGTAGTTGTAGCCTGCCACGTCCAAGGGGGCCAGGTATTTTTCGCTCAATATACCAAAGAAATCAACGCTGTCCGGGCCGTCCGCCTGTACGTTGGCGGCCAGCATATCCAGCCTGCGCTGTCCTATGTTGTTCAGCGCGGCTGTCACCGGCCGGGTATCGTCCATTTCCCGCACGAAGCGGCACATTTCCTCGCACAGGGCATAGCCGTTTCCGGAGCCGTCCCGTTCGGGAATTTCATTGCCGATGGACCAAAGGATTACGGAGGGATGGTTCCAGTCCCTTTGAATCATGCTTCCCAAGTCCTGCCGCCAGCGGTCCTGAAAATGCAGATGATAATCATAAGGATTCTTGCCAATGTTCCAAACATCGGTGAATTCGTCCATCACCAGCAGGCCCCAGGTATCGCAGGCGTCCAGAAACGCGGGAGCGGGAGGATTGTGGGCGCAGCGGACCGCGTTAAAGCCGTGGTTTTTGAGCCGGGTCACCTTTATGTGTTCCGCGTCCTTACAGCTCACAGCCCCCAGCAGGCCGTTATCGTGGTGCACGCAGCCGCCCCGGAGCTTGATGGCTTCGCCGTTTAGCGTTAAGCCCCGTTCCCGGTCCAGCTTCACTTCCCGGAAGCCTACGGAAATAAAGGCTTCATCCACCGTTTCCCCGTTCGCCAGCAATTGCGCGGATAGCTGATACAGGGCGGGGGAATCCGGCGTCCAGGCCTGTATGCCGCCAAGGGTTTCCTCCAGGGAAAGCCGCTTTTCCCGCACCGGGACCTCGGCTTGGCAAAGAACGGCCCCGGACGCGTCCTTCAAGGTAAAAAGAACGCTGCAGCCCGGATGGACCGCTTCCTCAGACAGGCAGGCCCAGGCGCTTAAGCGCCAATCCCCTCCGGCCTGCCGCGTCTGCGCATGCAGTCCCCAGGGCTCAATGCAGGCTTTGGGGCTTTGCAGCAAATAGACAGGACGGCAAATGCCCGTGCCCACGTACCAGCGGGAATTGGGCAGGGCGTCGCCGTGCACGTTCACCCGGATTTTTTGCGTTCCCAGCCGCAGATGGGGCGTCAGGTCGGCCACAAAGGAAAGATAGCCGTAGGGCTGGCGCAGGAGGAGCGCGTCGTCCAAATACACCTCCGCCCCCGGCAGCACGCCTTCAAATTCCAGCATAACGCGCTGGGAGAGCAGCTCCTCCGTTACGTCGATTTCTTTATCATAAATGATATTGGCCCCCTGGAACCAGCCCCCGGCGCTGCCGGACTTGCTGGCGGCGCTGCGGGGCAGATGCTGGCTGTAATCGTGGGGCAGGGAAACGGGGGCGCCGCCGGGAACGCCCCAAACGCGGTACGTCCATCCCTGGCAAAAATCCGTGCGTTTCATTGGAAATTACTCCTTATCCAAGCGAATAACGAAGCCTTCCTCAAAGGGGCGTTCTTCGGGCAGGCGCAGGGTCATGGCTTCCCCGTCCCGCGCCATGGAAACCGGAGCGCCGGCGCCCAGCATGCGGGCGGAGCGCACAGGGCCCAATTCGCTGCCCTGCCGCAGGGCGCGCAGGCGCAGGGTGTTGTCCTGAGGCACGCCGAAGCCGATCACGTAAAGCGCTTCATCGGTCTGGGTGTAGCGCACGTCGTCGCCGGTCAGATGGTATTGGCCGCTTTCCAGGGCCAGGCCGTCCTTCATTTGGGCCTTCAGGCGCTCGGCGTTGTAATCCTCGTTGGTGCCGATGGTAACGCCTTCTCCCGCCACGGCGTAGGGCCGGGTAGCATAAATGGCTTCCCCGTTCACCTTCAGCCATTCTCCAATGCGCTTCAATTGCTTCACGGCGTCGGGGTGGAAGGTGCCATCCTCCTGAGGCCCCACGTTCAAAACCAGGCAGCCGTTTTTGGCGGTCACATCGGCGATTTGCTGAATGATCTTTCCGGCGGCCTTATACTTGGGCTCCTGCACAATGCACCAGGTGATGCGGTCCTCCAGGCGGTCGTCGGTTTGCCAGAAGAAGGGCTGCTTTTCGGCAAAGCGCCCGCATTCCACGTCGAACACGCCCAGACCCTTGGGAAAATCCTCCTGCTTGTAGGTGATAATGCCCTGGGGCACCGCGTCGTAATAGCACTTGGCGGCGGCGTAGCGGTATTCCTCCGGCAGAATCATCACCCGGCCGTCAAAATACATTACGTCCGGGCGGTACGCTTCCGCCACCTCCCGGATTTTTTCCAGCCAGATATCGCAGAACTTTTTGTCCGGCAGGCGGTAGGGAATATAGCGGTTGGTTTCCAGTGGCAGGGCGGGGCCGTAATAGATTTCATTGGCGGGGTCGTACACGTCCGCTTCGTTGTCCGTGGACATGAACCAGCCCCACAGCCACTGGTGGTGGAAGGTGGCCAGATATTTGACGCCCTTTTTCCGGAAGGCGGCGGCGCATTCCCCGGCCACGTCCCGGTGAGGCCCGGTTAAAACGGAATTGATGGGGTTGATTTTGCTGTTCCACAAGGAATAGTTGTCCGCGTGCTCGGATACGGGCCCGGCGTATTTCGCGCCGCTGAGCTGAACCAGATCGGCCCAGGCGTCGGGGTCGAAGCGCTCGGCCTTGAACAGGGGGATAAAATCCTTATAGCCAAATTCGCTCAGCTTGCCGTAGTGCTGCTCATGCCAAAGATTCTGCTTGCAGCCCTTTAAATACATATTCCGGGAATACCATTCGTTTTCGCAGGCGGGCACGCTGTAAACCCCCCAATGGAAAAACAGGCCGAATTTGCCGTCCCGCATCCACTTAGGCGCTTCGTGCTCCAGGGGCTTCCAATCCATATTCCAGCTCATAGCTGCACCTCCACATGTTGAAATGAAAGAATGGGCAGATCGGTGGACTGTTCGATAATGGCGCCCTCCGGCCCGTGGGGATGGGCGCCGTAGGAAACGAAAGCGCCGCTTTGCGCCGGGCGCTCCAGCCGCAGAAGGAGGCAGCCGCCCCGCGGTTCGATATTGTTTACGCCGATGAGGCCGCTTTTGTCCTCTACGGCAAAGTCGTTCACATCGTGCTGGAGGCGCAGGCACACAAGGCTTTGGGCGTGGCGGAAGGAAAGCAGGATGCCTTCCTGGGTCTGCCGGGCTCTTTCAAGCATGGGCGCTTCATAGGCGCTCCCGCCGCACAGCGCGCCGTACACCTGCCGGGCCAGCATTTCCCCCAAACGCACGTTGCCCGCGGCGGAATTGTGAATTTCGTCGGACAGCGGAAGGCCGGCTGTGGGCAGCACCCAAACGTTTTCCATGCTCAGCGCGGCCCGGCGCTGGCTTTCCTTGACGGCGCCCCAGGCGGCAGGGTCGGGCTGGGCTTCAAAGCGGTTGAGCTGCATGGTAAAAAACGGAATGCTCCAGCCAAGCGCCCGCCGGGTATCATTCACCATCCGGGCAAAGCTGTCCGGGTACAGGGCGGCGTTTTCTTCATCCGCGTCGGCGCAGCCCTGATACCACAAAATGGCCCGCACGCCGCCCGCGGCCCGGATTTTTTCAAGCATATTGCGGTACAGATCGCCGTTTCGCCGGCTATCCCACCGGGAAATGGGGGAGCCGCCCTGGGCGGCCTGAATGAGCCCCACGGGCAGGCCGGTGAAATCGGCATAGCGGCGGCCAAAGGACAGGAAGGGCGAGGTGCCGGTAACGCTCATGGGAGCGTTCACGCAGTCCGCCGCCTGGGTCGCGTCGTTCATGGGGTGGGCGGCCATGTCCCATTTGCCGCTGTTGCGCTGTAAGCGCACCCGGATATCCGGCGGATCAAAGGCCCAGCCCTTGGCGTACCCTGCGGCGTTGGACTGCCCCGCCATGCAGAATAAATCTCCCACGCCGATATGCACCCGGATATCGCCCCGGAACATCCAGTGCTCCCCGGTTTCCTTGGATACCGCGTCCAAAGAGGTTTCCAGCCGGTAGGGGCCGCCCTGGGGAAGCGTTATATCCGCCTCCCATTCGCCCTTTACCTCGTCTCCGGTCAGCTTATCGCCGCCGGTTTGGCGGCCGCAGGGCGTCCAGGGAAAAATCCAGCTTTGGTCCTGCTCGTTTACCAGGCGGATCACCGGCGTGGCGGAGGAAACGCCCGCACGGACGGCCCCGCTTTCCAATTGCCAGCGGCCCTTTAACGTAATTGCCGCCGCGCCGCCGCTGCGCTGGAGCACCTGCCAATCCTGCAGGCCGGATAAAATTTCTACGCCGTAAAACATTCCTGCATCCTCGAATTCTTCAAAATCTGTATTCTGATCGGGCCAGGGCCCGCTGCGTTCGTTCGTTGGGGGGAAGCGGAGGCCGCTTCCGGGCTGATGGAGGAAACGGAGAAAAAACGCTCCTTGAAAATGCGGGCCGGGAGGGGTGCCTCCCGGCCCGCAGGAACCGTGAAAAACCGGCTGAGATTACTTGTAGTACTGCAGGGATTCCAAATCGGTCTTTTCGTTCAGGGTCTTGAAGAAGCCGTCGAAATCTTCGGTCTGGCTCTTCACGCCCGCCACGTAGGCTTCCCAGGCGGCGTCATCGTTGATGTCCATTTCACCGGTGATGAACTGGTTGGCGCCCACCTTGGAATACTTTTCGCAAGCGGAGGTCAGGGTGGACTTCATCTTGCTTTCTTCTTCGTTCAGGTGGGTCAGGGGAGCGCGGTCATAGGGAGACACGGAATCGGGGCCGCCGTTCACAGCGGTGTCGATCCAGTACTTGCCATCGTAGTAGCCCTTTTCAGCGGACCACCAGGGTTCGGTGGAGGAGTACTGCAGGATGGTGGAGAAAATCTGGGGCACGAAGGGGATGCCGGTGCGGGCGCTGGCGGAAGCCATGATGCCGCGGTTGGCCAGCTCCTGGCCGGGATTTTCAGCGTTGAGCACTTCGTCCACATAGGTGCGGGTGCCGTCCTCCAGGGTGATGAAGTCTTCGCCTTCCACGCCCCAGTTCAGCATCTTATAAATGTCTTCGGAATACTGATAGTCGATCAGGCGGACCACCCATTCGGGATATTCGGTGTCAGCGCTGATGATGATGCCCATGGTCAGGGTGGTGCCCAGGTTCTTGCCGTTCAGCTTGGAGCCCCACTTCCAGGCGGTGCCGAACTGAGAGGAGGGCAGGTAAGCCAGGCCCCATTCCATATCTTCGGAAACCTTGGCCTGGTTCCAGGACTGCACAGAGCCGGCCCAGTTGGTGGGCACGATGAGGATGTTGCCATTGGCGGCCTTGGCGTCGCAGCTGTCGTCGGTGGCGTATTCGGGATCGATGTAGCCGGCTTCATACAGCTCGTGCATTTCCTTCAGCATGGTGCGGAAGTTGTCCTCGATGGGGCCGAAGGCCCATTCGGTGCCGTTCCAATAGGTGGTGTCCCAGGTGTGGAAGGTGCCCACGAAGCCGCGGAAGAAGGCCATCCAGGAAGCGCCGTTGGACATGACGTACTTGGCGTTTTCAATTTCACCGGCGTCGATTTTTTCCTTGAGGAAGGCGCACAGTTCCTTGAATTCTTCCCAGGTGGTGGCGGGCTTGAGGTCGTACTTCTTCAGCACGTCGAAGCGGTAGGCGTAAGCGGAGAAGCTCTGGCCGCCGGCCAGGTTCAGGTCGTTGTCATAGC
>CAMOHY010000050.1 GCA_946615495.1 uncultured Clostridia bacterium | reverse complement strand
GCAAATCCGCCGTGGCGGAGGGCCTGGCCCAGCGCATCAACCAGGGCAGCGTGCCCGAAACCCTGACGGACAAAAAAATCATTTCCCTGGACATGGGCGCCATGGTGGCGGGCAGCAAATACCGGGGCGAATTTGAAGAACGCCTGAAAAACACCTTGGACGAGGTTAAAAAGCGGGGCGACGTGATTCTTTTCATTGACGAGCTGCAAAATATCATCGGCGCGGGCAAGGCGGAGGGCAGCATGGACGCGGCCAACATCCTAAAGCCCGCCCTGGCCCGGGGCGAATTGCAGTGCATTGGCGCTACCACGCTGGATGAATACCGCAAAAACATCGAAAAGGACGCGGCCCTGGCCCGGCGCTTCCAGCCCGTTACCGTCAACGAGCCCAGCGAAGAGGAAACCATCGCCATCATGAAGGGCCTGCGGGACCGGTATGAAGCCCACCATAAGGTGCGCATCACCGATGAAGCCCTGGAAGCGGCGGTCAAGCTTTCCAACCGCTACATTGCCGACCGCTTCCAGCCCGATAAGGCCATCGACCTGATGGACGAGGCCGCTTCCCGCGTGCGCATACAGGCCTTCACCGCGCCGCCGGACGTGAAGGCTCAGGAAAAGAAGCTGGAAGGCGTGCTGCGGGAAAAGCGGGAAGCCATCGACAAGCAGGATTACGAAAAGGCCGCCCAGCTGCGGGACCAGGAACACGCCCTGCGCGCCGAAATAGACGAAAAACGCGCGGAATGGGAAAAGCAGAAATCCGCCGCCAAGGACACCGTGGGCGAAGAGGAAATTGCCCAGGTGGTGGCCGGTTGGACGGGCATCCCGGTGAAAAAAATGACGGAAGAAGAATCCGCCCGCCTGCTGCATTTGGAGGAATTGCTCCATCAGCGGGTCGTAGGGCAGGAGGAGGCTGTGTCCGCCGTCAGCCGGGCCATCCGCCGGGCCAGAGCGGGCCTGAAGGACCCCAAGCGCCCCATCGGCAGCTTCATTTTCCTGGGCCCCACCGGCGTTGGCAAAACGGAATTGTGCCGGGCCTTGGGCGAAGCCATGTTCGGCGATGAAAACGCGCTGATCCGGCTGGATATGAGCGAATACATGGAAAAGCACACGGTGAGCCGCATGGTGGGTTCTCCTCCCGGCTACGTGGGCTATGAGGAGGGCGGCCAGCTCACCGAAGCCGTGCGCCGCAAGCCTTATTCCGTGGTGCTGTTTGACGAAATCGAGAAGGCGCACCCCGATGTGTTCAATATGCTGCTGCAAATTCTGGAGGATGGCCGCCTGACGGACAATATGGGCCGGGTGGTCAGCTTCAAAAACTGCGTCATCGTAATGACCAGCAACGCGGGCGCCCAATCCGCCCAGCGCAGCAGCATGGGCTTTGGGGCGGGCGTGGCCGACGCCATGGATTACGAGCGCATGCGGGAGCGGGTGCTCACCGACATCAAGAACGTGTTCCGGCCCGAATTTTTGAACCGGGTGGACGAGATCATTGTGTTCCACAAGCTGGAGCAGAAGGACATTGAGCAAATCGCCTCCCTGATGCTGTCTCAGGTGGCCAAGCGCCTGAAGGAGCGGGACATTTCCCTGACCTACGACGAAGCCGTGGTCACGCACCTGGCCAAGGCGGGGTTCGATCCCCAATTCGGCGCCCGTCCGCTTCGCAGGGTCATCCAGCGCACCATTGAGGACGCGCTGAGCGAAAAGCTCATCGCCGGAGAAATCCATTTGGGCGGAGAAGTGCGCATGAGCATGGACGGCGAAAACATCGCCTTCGAGCAAGTATAATTATCCTCTATGGGCCGCGTGAAGCTGCGCGGCCCATATTTTTATGCCGCCATCACTTGTCATTTTTCTGTTGTTCCGATATAATAGAAAGGTATAAAACCGTTTATCCTGAAAACCGAAAGTACCCTTCAAAGGAGGAGAAACCATTGAAAGTATCCGAATTGGCTTTGCTCATCGAAGCGCAAAATATGACCCCCGGCGTTTCTGAGGACCGGGAGGTGTCCTGCGGCTACACCTGCGATTTGCTCTCCTGGGTAATGGCCCACGGCTGCGAAGGCATGGCTTGGGTGACGGTGCAGACCCATATGAACGTGGTGGCCGTGGCCGCCCTGGCGGAAATGGCCTGCGTCATCCTGCCGGAAAGCATTGATATGCCCGCCGAAATTCTGAAAAAGGCCGAGGAAGAGGGCCTGTGCGTGCTAAAAAGTCCCCTGTCCGCTTACGCCATCTGCGGCCGGATGATGGAAAAAGGCGTGCCTGAAAAGGCGGAGTAAAATGAATTTTTTTGCCGATCTGCACATCCATTCCTGCCTTTCCCCCTGCGGGGACAACGATATGACCCCCGGCAACATCCTGGGCATGGCGGCGGTAAAGGGGCTGGACATTGTGGCCATTTCGGACCATAACGCCGCCCGCAACCTGCCCGCCGCCCAAAAGATCGCCGACGCCTACGGGCTTTTGCTGGTGCCCGCCATCGAAATCACCACCAAAGAAGAGGTGCATATGCTGGGCTATTTCCCCGACGTGGAAACGGCGGTGGATTTTGGCGCCATGCTGAAGGAGCATTTGCCCCCCAAGAAAAACAAGCCTGCCTTCTTTGGCGAACAATTGGTGATGGATGAGGACGACCAGGTGATCGGCCAGGAGGACGCCCTGCTTATCGGGGCCACGGACCTGCCCTTGGAGGAGTGCGCCGCCCGCGTTCGCCAGGTTGGCGGCGTGCCCGTGCCCGCCCACATCAACCGGGGCAATAACGGCCTGCTCGTCAACCTGGGCTTTATGCCCTCCGCCCCCGCCTTTACCACGGTGGAGGTGTGGCGGCATCTCCCCTGCCCTCTGGAACCCTTGGAAAACAAGCATGTGCTCCACTCCTCCGACGCCCATTACCTGGGCGATATTCAAGAGCCCGAATTTTCCCTGCGCCTGCCGGAAAAAAGCGTAGCCGCCCTGCTTAATTGGATGCGCAGCCAGCAGAACGCATAAAAGCATAAGCCGCCGCCTCCCGCCATACAATGGGGTGGGAGGTGGTTTTTTATGCCATGGCGGCAGGAAGATGAAGTGCGCGTGCAATGCTATCCCAGCGGCAAAAGCATCCTCCTGCGCGTTGCGGGCTATGTGCTCATCGGCGTGGGCGCGCTGCTGATTCTGCTTTGCGTGCCGGGCTGGGCCTGGCTGGCCATCATCGGCGCGGCGCTGATTTTGCTGGGCGTTTTGCTGATTCGGAAATAGGAGGAAACAGATTATGGCCATGCGCGTCATTTGCGTTCGCGCTCCGCGGGGACTGCGGGGGCTGCTCCGGCTGTTTGCCAGGGAAAAGAAGGCGGGAAAATAAACCATCCCGGCGGCGCGGGTCATTCACCCCTCGCGCCGCCTTACTTTTTGTCTAAAACGTAAAAATATTGCCCGTTTCAGCCAAAAAATGAATTGACTTTTCCAGCAATATGTTGTAAACTGTATACAAGACGGGAGGGAGATTCCCGAAAAAAATAGAAAGGTGGTTTTATACCATGAAGAAATTATTTGTGTGCCTTCTTGCGCTGTGCTTGCTGCTGGGCCTTTGTGGCGCTGCCCTGGCGGAGGATGACGTGCTGGTCATCTACAGCGCCCGCAACGAAAGATTGAACAATATCGTCATTCCCGCTTTTGAAGCCAAGACCGGCATCAAGGTGGAAATGATTACCGGTTCCTCCGGCGAAGTGCTTCAGCGCGTAAAGAGCGAAGTGGAAACCGGCAACGTCACCGTGGATATTCACTGGGCCGCCGACGAAACCATGCTGGCTGCCAACCGCGATCTGTTTGAAGTGTACGTTTCCACGGAAAACGACGCGCTGTATCCCCAGTTCCAGAACGACGGCACCAACTGCTTCAACAACGCTTACGCCGAGCCCAACGTGATGATCGTGAACACGGAAGTGCTTTCTCAATTGGGCATTGAAGTAAACGGCTATGCCGATCTGCTCCAGCCCGAACTGAAGGGCAAAATCATTTCCGCCGACCCGGCCAACTCCTCCTCCGCCTTCCAGTGCCTCATCGGTATGCTGTACGGCATGGGCAACGGCGACCCCATGAGCAAGGAAGCCTGGGATTATATCGACGCTTTCCTGAAGATCAAGGGCGACATCGCCGCCAACTCCTCCTCCCAGGTGTACAACGGCGTGGCCAACGGCGAATACGCGGTGGGCCTGAGCTATGAGGACCCCTGCGTGGAATTGCAGGCCCAGGGTGAAAAGCCCGTGAAGGTGATTTACGCTGTGGAAGGCACCGTATACCCCGGAGAATCCGTGCAGATCATCAAGGGCGCGCCCCATATGGACGCCGCTAAGAAATTCGTTGATTTCGTGCTGAGCGAAGAAAGCCAGGCCGCCGTGGCCGCCGCCCTGAACCTGCGTCCTCTGCGCGCCGGCATTCCCGTGAATGAAAAAATGATCCCCGACAGCGAAATCAAGCAGTTTGAAACCTATTCCACCTCCTTCGTTGCCGAGCACAAGGCCGAGATCGTGAAAATGTATCTGGACCATGTGGAAATGAACATGGAATAAGCTTTTAAAACTGAATCAAAAAAATAAGAAAGCCGGGAAGTTTTGCGCGGGCCGCAGGGCTTCCCGGCTTTCAATAAAAGGAGACAGCTGTTATGGGCGTGGCGATTCATGTAGATAACGTAACGAAGGCCTATGGCAAAAATATCGTGATCCAGGGCCTGTCCGCCGAAATCAAGCCGGGCGAATTTTTTACGCTGCTGGGTCCCTCCGGCTGCGGGAAGACTACGCTGCTGCGCATGATTATCGGCTTTAACACCATCGAGGCGGGCGAAATAAGGGTCAATGACAAGGTCATCAACACCATTCCCACCAACAAGCGCAACATGGGCATGGTGTTTCAGAATTACGCCGTTTTCCCCCATATGAGCGTGCGGGACAACGTGGCCTACGGCTTAAAAACCCGGCGCATCCCCAAGGCGGAGCGCTACCGGAAGGCGGATGAAATCCTAAAACTGGTCAAAATCGACCAGTACGCCGACCGGATGCCCACCCAGCTTTCCGGCGGCCAGCAGCAGCGCGTGGCCCTGGCCCGCGCCATCGTGATCGAGCCGGAAGTGCTGCTGATGGACGAGCCGCTGTCCAACCTGGACGCCAAGCTGCGCGTGGAAATGCGCAACGTCATCAAGCAGATTCAGCATCAGATCGGCATTACCACCGTGTATGTGACCCACGACCAGGAAGAAGCCCTGGCCATTTCAGACCGCATCGCCGTCATGAACGACGGCGTGATCCAGCAAATCGGCACGCCCAAGCACATTTACCAGCGTCCCGCCAATGAGTTCGTGTCCACGTTTATCGGGCTGAGCAATCTGCTGGACGCGGAATGCAGCGGCAATGTGCTCAGCTTTGAGGGCGGTTATCAGGCGCCAGTGCGCACGCTGCGGGACAATGTGGCCGGAAAAGTGCACGTCGCCGTGCGGCCGGAGGAATTTACCATTCATCCGGAGAGCGAGGCGGGCATTCCCGCCACGGTAAACAGCAGCGTATTCCTGGGCATGACCCAGCACTACTTCATGACGCTGAACGGCGGCAAGGAAATCGAAGTTGTGGAAAACAGCGACCTAACGGACATCATTCCCGATGGCAGCAAGGTGAGGCTGCAAATCGTTCCTGACAAGGTGAATATTTTCGACGCGGAAAAACGCACTTCCCTCATCCGCGAAGGAGTGTGACCGCTATGAGGAAACGCAGATATTCCCCGATCTGGACGTTCCTTGCCCTGCTTATTTTGGCGCTGTTTTTAATCTTCGTTGTGTATCCCCTGGTGCTGATTTTGTATAAGAGCGTGGTGAACCCCGCCGACAACAGCTTTACCCTGGAAAACTTCACCCGCTTCTTTACCCGCAAATACTATACCAACACACTGTTAAACTCCTTCAGCGTCACCGTGGTGTCCACTCTCATCAGCGCCACCCTGGGCCTGGTGATTGCCTACATCACGCGGCAGTATAAAATCACTGGCAGCAAATGGCTGAACATCTGCATTGTGGTCAGCTATCTTTCCCCGCCCTTCATCGGCGCCTACGCCTGGATTCAGCTGCTGGGCCGCAACGGCCTGTTTACCCGGATTATCAATCAGCTGTTCGGCATCCATTTCGGCGGGATTTACGGCTTCGCCGGCATCGTGCTGGTGTTTTCCCTGCAATCCTTCCCCCTGGTGTATATGTACGTCAGCGGCGCCCTGCAAAACCTGGACAACTCCCTGAACGAAGCGGCGGAAAGCCTGGGGGCCAACAATTTCCAGCGGGTCACGGGCATCATCCTGCCGCTGGTGCTGCCCACGGTGCTGGCCTCCTCCCTGCTGGTGTTCATGCGCGTGTTTTCCGATTTCGGCACGCCCATGCTCATCGGCGAAGGCTACCGCACCTTCCCCGTGGTGCTGTACAATCAGTTCATGGGCGAAGTGACCAACGACAGCTATTTCGCCGCCGCGCTGTGCGTCATCATCATGGCGATCACGCTGGTGTTCTTTTTCCTGCAGCGTTACATCGCCAGCAAGCACAGCTACGCCATGTCGGCCTTAAAGCCCATGCTGCCCCGTCCTCAGCGTCCCCTGCCCAAGGCGCTCTGCCACGTCTTTGTGTATTTGGTGGTGCTGGTGGCGCTGCTGCCGCAGCTGACGGTCATCGTCACTTCCTTCCTCAAGGAATCCACCCCCGGCATTTTCACCACCGAGCTTTCCCTTATCAACTATGAAACCATCTTCTCCAAGAATCCCCGCATCATCCCCAACACCTACCTGTTTGGCCTGGCGGCCATTGCCCTGGTGGTGGTCCTGGGCGTGCTCATTTCCTATCTGGCCGTACGCCGCAAGTCCGTCATCACCAGCACAGTGGACACCCTGACCATGCTCCCCTACATCATTCCTGGGTCTGTGCTGGGTATTTGCTTCCTGTATGCTTTTGCCCAGCCGCCCCTGGCCCTGACCGGCACCGCCATGATTATCATCATTTCCCTTACCGTTCGCCGGATGCCCTACACCATCCGCTCCAGCACGGCCATCATCAGCCAAATCAGCCCCTCCATAGAGGAAGCGGCCGTGTCCCTGGGCGCGTCCGAGGTGCGCTCCTTCGGGGAAATCATGCTTCCCATGATGATGCCCGGCGTCATTTCCGGCGCGATTATGAGCTGGGTGACGGTCATCAGCGAGCTGTCCTCCTCTATCATGCTGTACCGCGCCAGCACCCAAACGCTGACCGTGGCCGTGTACACGGAGGTCATCCGCGACTGCTTCGGCAACGCCGCCGCCTACTCAACCGTGCTGACCGTGACCAGCGTGCTTTCCCTGCTGCTCTTCTTCAAGCTGACCGGCAGACGGGATATCAGCGTGTGACGCAAAAAAGCACAATACAAGAGTATAAAAAAATCCCAGAGGATTTTCTCTGGGATTTTTTTTACTTGGTTCTTACTTGGAAAAAAGATTGCTTTATTTCACCGTAACGCCGGTGTAGCTGTTAGCCGTCACCCGGTTGGCGCCAGCCAGCGCTTCCACCGTCACCTGGCCTTCGGATGCGAAGGTGAACAGGTAGCTTGCAATAGGCTCGTTGGTGGAGAACCAGGAAGTGCTGATTTGGTACAGTTCGATCACGGCGTCGGTCGTCTTGCCGTTCACCAGTTCAACCCGGTCATAGCCTTCGCGAATCAGCTGCATAATCAGGCTGTTTTCCAGAATCAGGGTCGCCTGCTCGGCCTTCCGGGCCAAGGTCAGGGTCATCAGCTTCCCGTCGGTCTTATTGGGAAGCGCGTTGTAGGTGACGGCTTCGCCCTTTTCATTCAGGATGATGTTGCCATACCGATTCTCAACCGCTTCCTTCACGCCCACCTTCAACTTCTTGTCGCAGCGGATGCACTGGAGGCTGAGGGAGTTATCGGTGCGGCTGGCAATGGTGTAGCGGTGGCCCAGAGCGGGCACCACTTCCTGCTCCTTGAGGATTTCGCCGCCAACAGCGCACTTCTGGCCAACGGTCAAGCCGGTCCTGGTGCAGGTGGGCTCCACGGCGGCAATATCGGCGGGAATATGCTCGGTATGCTCCGGCACCTGGGGCGGCTGCGTAGCCTTCGGGGGATTCTGGTTATTGTTAGAGCCCTGCTCCGGCTTGGCAATGCCGTCCGTCACCGTAATGGTGGTGGAGCCGGAGCCGTGAATATCGGAAGAAATAGAAATCCGGTGTTCGCCGTTGGTCAGCGGATATTCCCAGGTAAGCGTAGGCACGGAAGGGGTCAGGGACCGGCCCGTACCGCTGCCATCCACGCTGATACGGAACCAGCCATTGGACCCGGTGGAAACCGTCAGCATGCCGTTGCTGTAGCTGGCGGAAACGTCCGCAGCAAAGGCCGTGCCCGCTAACGCCAGCATCACCGTGAGTGCCATCAAAAAACAAACGATTTTCTTCATTTTGCCCTCCTGTGTGCCGCGCTTATCCTTTGCTCCGGTTTCCCTCTCCAAAGGAAGCCGTTTCACACGGCTGAATTCATGTAACGAAATTGCTTCGTTTGTATTAAATTTATCACAACACTTTTGTTTTGTCAAGTAAGGAAACGGTAATGTGCATAAGGATTTACAAAGTAAAAAACCCGCGCAGTCAACCACGCAGGTTTTCATAAGGTTCCGGATGCCGTGTAATTATTCGGCGGTAACGAACAGTTCCTTGGCATCCAAGCGGGTGGTGCCGTTATCGGTGATGGAATTGGCGATCACAGTGATGTACTGAATGGGGCCAACGCCGGTGATCTTGAAGGTGCCATCTTCCTTCACGGTGTAGGTGGTCGCCATGTAATAGTTGCCAATGATGTAGAAGGTCACGCGAACCTTGATCTTATCCGCCACAGGCGTACCATCGGTATGCACCACTGTGCCAGTCACATCATGGCCATCGTAGTTGACGTTGGTCAGAGTGTACTTAGGCGCGGCGGCCGCGGTGGTTTCGGCAAGCGCGATGTTGGCAACGGAGAAGAAGATAACGGCAGCAAGCAGAACGGAAATCAGCTTTTTCATATCGTTTTCCTCCTTGCATGGTCCATGCCTGCCCATTTTTCAAGAGCAGGCGGGAAACGGAGTGCCTTGTTTGGAATAAGGGGGCTACCGGAACGGCAGCCCCCTATTTTGATGACTGCCTGCTGTGCTCTTCACACAGCCTGCCGCATCATGTTGTCCTAAAATTAGTAGATGCCGTTCGCGGTAACTTCTACATCACCGGTAGCCTTCTTCAGGGTCACGCCCTCGAAAGCGTCGGCAGCAACCTTTTCGGTGCCGGAAATCTGAGCTTCCACCTTCACCAGCGTGCCGTTTTCGGCAGCGGGATCAGTAGAGAACACATAGCACCAGATGGCGCTGTTGGTGCTGAACCAGGTAGCGCTGATCTTGTCCAGTTCGATCACGATGCTGGCATCGCCGTTCAGGAAGTTCACAGCGGTGTAGCCTTCGTTCTTCAGCTGAGCAATCAGAGCGTCATCCAGGTACAGGCCCAGTTCGCTGGTCAGGTTCTGCTTGCTGGTCAGGTCGGCAACGATGACCAAGGTCTTGGCATCGGCCTTGCTGGCGTTAGCGGTGTAGTCCACTTCCACAGCGTTGGCATCCTTCACGATGCTGCCATAGATGTTCTTCTTGACGGGTTCTTCGGTCTGCACATAGAAGCTGTCGCCGCAGCGTTCGCACTTGTAGGTGACGCGACCGTTGGAACGGTCCACAACCACATACTTGTGGCCCAGCGCCTTCACAACTTCCTGCTTAACCGTGGCGTCGTCGCAACGGGTGCAATGTTCACCCTTGGTCAGGCCGTCCTTGGTGCAGGTGGCGGGCACTTCAGCATCTTCTACGATGTCATGGCCCAGAGCGGGGATTTCTTTCAGTTCCTTTTCAACCTTGCCGCAGATCAAGCAAACCTTGCCCTCAGTGTTGCCAGCTTCGGTGCAGGTGGCTTCCTTAGCGGGGGTTTCCTGCCAGATGTGATCCACAACCACAGTGCCGTAGCCCTTCAGGTCGTTGATAGCATCATACACCAACAGGGTGTGAGAGCCTTCGGTCAGGTTCACGTTCAGCACGTAGCTGCCATCCGCGCTCACAGACAGGTTGGAGGCGCCGCCATCCAGCCAGATTTCAGAGGGGTTGTTCAGGTTGCCAACAGTGACAATCAGCTTGCCAACCTCAGTGTAAGAGCCGGACACGGTGGGGGTGGTGGGGTTGAACTCGAAGGAACGGGAAGGATTCACGTCCAGAGTGGGGTTATAGATCATCAGGGTATGGGTGCCGGGCTTGAGCCGCATGCTCAGGGTGTAGCTGCCGCTGCCGGTGATGGACAGGCTGGTAGCGCCGCCGTCTACCCACACTTCAGCGCTCTTGGTCAGGTTGCTGACGGAGAAGCTGATGACGCCATTCTTGTAGCTCACAGAGCCCAGGCTTACGGGGCCGGTGGGTTCGGGAACGGTGGTGGGTTCCGCGGTGGGTTCCGCGGTGGGTTCCTGAGTGGGTTCTTCCGTTACAACGGGTTCCGCGGTGGGTTCAGCAGTGGGTTCCTGAGTGGGTTCTTCGGTGGCTTCGCCGGCCACGGTGAAGGAACCGGAGTAGATCACGCCAGCAAAATCGTTTTCAACGGTAACAGTATGGGTGCCAGCGTCATACTTTTTGCTGATGGTTACGGAGCTGTTGCCAGCGGTCAGGGACCGGCCGGTATCATTTCCGTCTACCTTCACGCTGTAAGCGCGCAAATCATCGCTGGCGATCGTGGCGGATACAGTCAATTCACCGTCTTTGTAGCTCACCGCCGCAAAAGCCACGCTCGCGACGCTGAAAACCAGCGTCAAGGCGAGCAGGAAACAGACAATTTTCTTCATCTTCATCCTCCAAACATTTGCATTGAAGAATCCTGCCTAACAAACAAAGGGCAGCAGGTTGTGGGAAGCATGTAAGCTGTCCAAAGGCGCTACTTGTCTGCCCACAAACTGCTACCCAATGTTTGTTACTTACGCTTTACCGCTTTCGCGGCAAAGACTTGTGTCGGGTGTTTGTGAATTACTTCACGAAGATTTCCACAGCGGGAGCGATAACCTTCACATCTTCGGGGTTCACGGAGCTGTTGCCAGTCGCAACCGCGGTGATGTACACGATGGGGCCAACGCCGTCCACAGAGAAGGTGCCGTCGGCTTCCACTTCAGCCATGGTGGCCATGTAGTAGTTGCCTTCCACGTAGAAGGTCACGCGGACGAACTT
>CAMOHY010000049.1 GCA_946615495.1 uncultured Clostridia bacterium | reverse complement strand
AGCTTGATGCGGATTTTCTGGCTGGCCATGTTTTTTCCTCCTTGATTTCGTACTCACGGCTGAAACGGGGGGAGTCTTTCCCTCAGTTCTGGCGCTTCGCAGGCGGCGCCATCCTATGGGGAAGCCCGTCGCCTTCCGTGCCTTTTGCACGGTTCGAGTCCGTTCGCCGGGATCGTGCCCCGGCTGGTCCACATTAATTACCTGCTCTGGCCTGAGCAGCAACTTAATGCTTCATCCCATAAACAGACAGCCTGATTATTATAAACGAACTTGCGGTGGATTGCAAGAGGTTTTTGCAAATTTTTTTCAATTTTTTTATTGATGAACGGCCTGAAACCTCTGTTTTTCTTTCATTTTCCAAACGCGGTCATGGCAACCCCTCCGGGCGTGTCCTTATGAGCCGTTTTCTTCTTTTCCCCGCATTTGTACGGGACGGAAAGATTTCGGACACAATTCCCTGTGCCCCGCCCCCAACCAAACGTACCACATGTTGTGGCAGAGCACTCCGCACACAAAAAAA
Organism: uncultured Clostridia bacterium; assembly: GCA_946615495.1. Lineage (GTDB taxonomy): Bacteria > Bacillota > Clostridia > Christensenellales > Aristaeellaceae > RUG563. The sequence goes on along the minus strand of CAMOHY010000049.1, from coordinate 11,015 downwards.
TTCCCGCTTCTCGAACGGGAACGATGGCAGAAAGTACAGTTTTCAGAGGACAAAGTACAGTTTATATCGTTCATATACATGGTCCGCTACCCATTGTTTCCACTATCTAAAACTGCACTCTGCACGCTGTCCTCTGTTCACTCTATCATTCTCAATTCTCCTTGGGTGTGAGCACCACCGCGCCGTGGGCGGGCAGGCGGATGAGCAGCACCCCATCCTTCACCGCTCCCGCGGGCTCGGCCTGGGGGTCAAACCCCTCGTCGTCCACAAGGAGGCGCCGGGTCATTTCCGTGCCCTCCGGCATGCCCGCCGCGGGCAGGGGCACGGCGATCACCTGGGGCGCTTCGGCGTTGTTGCACACCACGGCGGCGCGGCCCACGGCGTCAAACCGGGCGTAGGCGATGTATCCGTCCCCCGCGCACAGGGGCTGCACGCTGCCCTGCCTGAGCACGGGAAGCTCCCGGCGAAGATGGGTCAGCGCCCTATGCAGCTCAATCAGTCCCTTGTCCTCATGTCCCCAGGGATAGGTGCGCCGGTTGTCCGGGTCGGTCCAGCCCAGCTGGCCCGCCTCGTCGCCGTAATAGATGGTAGGCGCGCCGGGCCAGGTCATCTGCATCACCACCGCCTCCCGGAACACGCCCATGCGCACGCCTTCGCCGGCGGCGGCGCTGCCCGCGCTCTCCAGCCGGCCCACCCGGCCGTTGGTGCGGGTCAGGAAGCGGCTGTGGTCATGGTTGCTCAGTTCGTTCATGGCGCACTGCATGGAGGGCGTGGGCAGGCGGGACATGGCTTCCGCCATGCCCTGAAAAAAGGCGGGGCCGTTCTGGTACAGGTCGTCCCTGCGGTAATCAGAATGCTTTTCCATGCCCGTTAAAAAGAAGGTGACGGGCTCCATGAACGCGTCGTAGTTCATCACGCTGTCCCATTCGTCGCCCCGGAGCCATTCGGAGGGATCGCCGTAATGCTCGGCCAGAATGAGCACATCGGGGTTCACCGCCTTCACCCGGCGGCGGAATTCCTTCCAGAACAGGTGGTTAAATTCCCGGCTGTGGCCCAGGTCGGCCCCCACGTCCAGCCGCCAGCCGTCGATGGCGTAGGGCGGGGAAGCCCATTTTTCCGCCACGTCGAATATTTCCTCGCACAGATCGCGGGACAATTCATAGCACAGCTTGGGCAGCGTATCCACGCCCCACCAAGAATCGTAATGCTTGGGGCTCAGAAACTGAAAATAGGTGCGGTAGGGGCTGGATGAATCCTGATAAGCCCCCGGCAGATAGCCCTCGGACGCGCTGTAAAGCCCTTCCTTATCCATCCACCGGTTAAAGGACCCGCAGTGGTTGAACACGCCGTCCAGAATCAGGCGCATGCCCCGGCGGTGCACCTCCTGGCAGAAGCGGGCGAAAAACGCGTCGCTTTCCCGCAGGTTTTCCGGGTCCGTGGTGCGCAGGATATACTGCTGGGCGTGGGCGTTTTTCCGCTCGTTTTTGCGCAGGGGCCGGTTCACGTCCTTTTTGATAACGGTAAGATGGGGATCGATATGGGAATAATCCTGGGTGTCGTACTTATGGCTGGACGGGGAAACGAAAATGGGATTGAAATAAATGACCTCCACGCCCAGGGACTGCAAATAGTCCAGTTTGTCCATTACGCCCTGCAAATCGCCCCCGTAAAAGCACCGGTAATCCCCGATGCGGGGCAGGTCGTCCCATTTCGCCGCGTGGCGCAGGTAATCCCCGGAATAATAGCATTCCCGGTCCACCACGTCGTTGGCGGGGTCGCCGTTAAAAAAGCGGTCCGCCATGATTTGATACTGCACCGCGCCCTTGGACCAGGCTGGCACATGGAACCCCGGCAGCATGCGGAAGGAGTGGGCCGGGTCCGGGAAAGGCACGGAATCGGTCAAGGCGGCGCCGGTTTTTCGGTAATGGATATATTTTCCCTTCCAGGCGATCAAAAAAGAATAAAACACGGAAGCGTCGCCCTTGCAGGTCAATTCCGTTTCATACCAATCAAAGCACTTGTCGGTGCGCGCCTTGCGCATTTCCTTAATGACGGTGGGATACCCCGTCAGCAATGTGATCTGGGCGCGGGCATCCTTTTCTATGCGCAAACGAATGGTAACGGTATCGCCGGGTTCCGGCTCGGAAGGTGTTCTGAAAAGCTCGGTTTCATCGCTGAAGATGGAGGAAATCAGGGCGGTCTCCGCCGGGGACGGTGGGTTCATAAAGGTCGGGTCTCCTTCCCGTAATTAAAATACATTTTGACCGCAGAAACGTTGTTTTTTTTTACAGCAGCTTAAGCAATTCTTCCCTGACGCCGTCCAGCCTTTCGTCGCTCAAGCCGAAATCCATTTGCTTATAGCTCCAGGCGCACCGGGAAATGCCGTACTTTTCAAAGGTATCGTGAATTTGGCGGAACCATTTCACCGCGTCCTCCGGCTTGGCCTGGTCGATCACGCCGTATTCGCCGCAGTAGAGCATGGCGCCGTGCTTTTGCGCGGCCCGGAGGGCGGGGGAAAACTGGCGGTCAAAATAATCCGCGGGCAGCGCCGCTTCCTCAAAGCTTACGCGCGCCTTTTGGTCCAGCCAATCCACCCAGTGAGCGCCCTGATGGGTGAAGGGCAGGGGATCATAGCAGTGGAAATTATACACCACCCGCCCGTCCGCCGGAGCGTCCAGCGCCTCCACGGCGGCGGCGCTGTTGTTGTGGTAGCTGCCCACCAGAATCAGCGTTTGAGGAGCGAGCGCCCGGATGCGGCGGATGCACTGAGCCGCAATCAAATTCCAGGCGGAAATGAAGCGCTGCTCCGTCACTTCATTGAGCAGTTCAAAGGCCACATGGCCGCTGTCCGCCCCGAAGCGGCGGGCCATTTCTTCCCACAAACCGTAAAACCGGGCCTGATACGCGGGATTTTCAAAAAAGCCCGCTTCCTTTTCTCCTTTATCGAAGGAGAAGCCGGCGGTCTTATGCAGGTCGATCACCGCGTTCAGCCCATATTCGCGGCACCATTTTAGGGCCCGCTCGATGCGTAAAAAGCCGTCCTCCCTGACGGAGCCGTCCTCCCGCTGCACCACGTTGTAATCCACCGGGATGCGCACATGGTCCAGCCCCCAGCCCGCGATCACGGCGATATCCTTTTTGGTAATGAACCCATTCAGCCTTTCTTCGCTGTAATCGCACTGGGACAGCCAGCCGCCCAAATTTACGCCGCGGTAAAACCCAAAATCTTTCATCTTCATGCAGGGGGCCTCCTTGCTGGTGTTGGGAAACGCGGCCTTCCGCCCGTTCCTTTTCCGGATGGTATTATAGCAAGTGAGCATTTTTCTGTCAACAAATGACACATCACATTCAATATTCTGTTTATTATTTCCATTATTTTCCCAATAAAATTCAATTGACGTATTGAAAAAAACCTCGCTTAAAGGTAAAATATTGTTGAAATCGATCTTCCATATTTCTGAAAAAAAGGAGTGAGATGAAAATGCAGCTTCCTCAAATCTTCGCTTTCGCGGATGAAGCCAGCCCCTTGATCGACGGGCAGATTGCCGCCATGCAGCGCAACCAATTGCAGGGCCTGGAAATCCGCAATGTGGACGGGGAAAACGTATCCGCCATTTCCGCCGGAAAAGCGCGGGAGGTGCGCCAAAAGCTGGACGGCGCGGGCCTGCGGGTATGGAGTATTGGGTCCCCCATCGGCAAAATCGACATTGAAAGGGACGATTTTGAAGCCCATCTGGACCTGCTCCGCCGCACGGTGGAAACGGCCCGCATCCTGGGCGCGGAAAATATCCGCATGTTTTCCTTTTATATTCCCGCCGGGAAGGCGCCTTCCCTTTTCCGCTCCCAGGTGATGGACCGGCTGCACCGCATGGTGGAAATTTGCGATGGAACGGGCGTTGCCCTGTGCCATGAAAACGAAAAGGGCATCTTTGGCGATATGGCGGACCGGTGCCTGGATATCCTGACGGAAATTCCCCAGATCGCCGGCGTGTTCGACCCGGCCAATTTCGTCCAGTGCGGCCAGGACACCGCCGAAGGCTGGACGATGCTGCGGGACAAGATCAAATACCTTCATATTAAAGACGCAATGTTTTCTGACGGCCGGGTGGTGCCCGCCGGCAAGGGCGAAGGCAACGTGGCCATGATCGTGAAGGATTATTTGGCAAAGGGCGGCAGGTGGATGACCGTGGAACCCCATCTGCACGTATTCTCCGGGCTTTCCGCCCTGGAACGGGAGGGCGAAAAGAGCAACGTGGGCGCTTATGTGTACCAAAGCAGCGACGAGGCCTTTGACGCGGCCTGCCAGGCGCTTCGGGAAATCCTGAACGCATAAAAGGAGGAGCATATCATGCAGATTGGCGCGCAAATGTACACCACGCGGGAAAGCTGCAAAACGCTGGAAGGCTTTGCCGAAACCCTGCGGCGCATTGCGGATATCGGCTATCAGACGGTGCAGGTGTCCGGCACCTGTCCCTTCCAAGCCGAATGGCTGAAGGAGCAATTGGCGCAGACGGGCCTGCGCTGCGTGCTCACCCACACCCCCGCCCCCCGGCTGATTGGGGAAACGGAAAAGGTGATTGCGGAGCACAGCGTTTTTGACTGCGGTTATATCGGCCTGGGCTATTGGTCCTTTGATGAAGGCCAGAGCTACGCCCAATTCTTGCAGACCTGGCCCGCCGTGGCCCGGAAGCTGCGGGACGGCGGCAAGTACTTTATGTACCACAACCATAACCGGGAATTCATTCACATGGACGGAAAGCCTATCCTGGCCCATTTGGCGGAGGATATACCCGCCGATATCATGGGCTTTACCCTGGACACCTTCTGGGTGCAAGCCGGCGGCGGCGACCCCGCCCAGTGGCTGGAAAAGCTGTCCGGACGGGTCCCCTGCATCCATTTGAAGGATTACGCCTACGGCCAAAGCATGGCGGTGGTTGGCGAAGGAAACATCAATTTTGACCGGGTTTTTGAAAAGGCCGAGGCCGCCGGTACCCAGTATATGCTGGTGGAACAGGACGATTGCCACGGTGAAGACCCCATCGAGTGCCTGCGGCGCAGCTATTTGTACTTAAAAGCCTGCGGCTTCAACTGAGAAAGGCGGTATCAGGACCATGGAAAAGAAAATCAAGCTCGGCATCATCGGCATCGGCAACATGGGCTCAGGGCACGCCCATAATATTCTTTCCGGCCAATGCCCGGAATTTCAGCTCGTTGCCGCGGCGGACATCAATGAAGAGCGGCTGGAATGGGCCAAAAAGGACCTGAGCCCTGACGTGACTTATTTTAACGACGCGCTGAAAATGCTGGACAGCGGGCTCATCGAGGCCTGCATGGTCTGCGTGCCCCACTATTTCCATCCCACCTATGCCATGGAGTGCATGAAGCGGGGCATCCACGTCATGGTGGAAAAACCCGCCGGCGTTTACACCAAACAGGTGCGGGAAATGAACGAGGAAGCGAAAAAGCATCCCGACGTGGTTTTTGGCATGATGTTTAACCAGCGCACCAACTGCATTTACCGCAAAATGCGGGAGCTGGTGCAGAGCGGAAAATACGGCGCTATCCGCCGCACCAACTGGATTATCACCAACTGGTACCGGCCTCAGGCGTACTACGATTCGGGCAACTGGCGGGCCACCTGGAGCGGCGAGGGCGGCGGCGTGCTGCTGAACCAGTGCCCCCACCAGCTGGATTTGTGGCAGTGGATTTGCGGGATGCCCGTGAAGGTGCAGAGCAACATGAAATTCGGCCAGTGGCACGATATTGAAGTGGAAGACGATGTGACCACCTATGTGGAATACGCAAACGGCGCCACCGGCGTATTCGTCACCACCACCGGCGACGCTCACGGCACCAACCGCTTTGAGGTACAGCTGGAAAAAGCCCGCATCATCGTGGAAAACGACAAGCTTTCCCTGCTGGAATTTGATGTGAGCGAACCGGAATGGACCCGCACCAACAAAATCCCCTTCGCCACCATGCCCGCGCATGAGGTGGAAGTGGAAACCGACGGAAAGAATCCCCAGCATATCGGCGTGGTAAACGCCTGGGGCGGCGCTATCCTGCGGGGTGAACCGCTGGTTGCTGGCGGAGAGGAAGGCATTTTCGGCCTTACCCTGTCCAACGCCATGCACCTTTCCGCTTTCCTGGGCAAGCCGGTCACGCTGCCTTTTGACGAAGATTTGTTCTATGAAGAGCTGCAAAAGCGCGTGGCCGCTTCTTCCCGGAAGCCTACTGGCAAGCAGACCTACGCCGATACCAGCTCCACCTACAGCGGAAATAAATAATTCTTATCTATATAACAAAGAGGCACGGAACATTGCGTCCATGCCTCTTTTTTCTTATTTATTCCTGATGGATATTTCCGTTTTCCACCCGCAGCACGCAGGCGGGCCGGGCGCCGATAAAATCCGCCTGGTCGGTGCAGGTAAGCAATGCCTGCGCGCGTCCAATCCGGGCAATCAGCCGCCGGCGGCGGTCCGGGTCCAGCTCGCTGAGCACATCGTCCAGCAGCAGCAGCGGCGGTTCCCCCTGGTCCGCTTCCAACAGGTCAAAGGCAGCCAGCTTCATGGACAGGGCGGCCGTGCGCATTTGACCCTGAGAACCAAAGGCCTTTAAGGCTTCCGAACATAAGGTCAGCTCCAAATCGTCCCGGTGGGGCCCAAAGCAGGTGGTCAACCGGCGCTGATCCTCCTCCCGGCAGGCCCGCAGGCCCTTCAGCATATCTTCCGCCGGGTCCTCGCTATCCGACAGCGGGCTATGATATTTTAATCCGAATACTTCGTCCTCCCGGCCGCCGATGTAACGGTAATGGATTTGCGCCCTTTCATTCAGCCGCTGGCAGGCCTGTCGGCGCAATCTTACCACTGGCGCTGCCGCCGCGGCCAATTGCTCGTCCCACGCGGGCATTTGGCGGAAATCTCCCTGCTTCAATAGGGCGTTTCGCTGTTTCAGAGCGCTCATATAGGTTTGCAGGGCGTAAAAGTAGGGCCGCTGCTCCTGAGAGAGCAGCATATCCAGAAACCTGCGCCGCGCCTGAGGGCCGTCCTTGACCAGTCCCAAATCCTCCGGAGAAAAAATTACGCAGGTGGCGTGTCCCATCAGTTCTCCCATACGGGCGGCTGTTTTTCCGTTTACATAAACGAGCTTTCGCCGCCTGGCATTTTCAAACAAACGCACGCCGACCTCGTGGGTTCCGTCCTTGCGCTCTACCGTCAGCTGCACTGCCGCCGTCTCCTGGTCCTTGCGGATCATTTCCCGGTCGTTGCTGGTTCGATGGCTGCGGCCCAGGCAGCAAAGATGAACCGCTTCCAGTAGGTTCGTCTTTCCCGCTCCGTTTTCACCCACCAGCACCGTCACGCCTTCCGGAGGCGACAGCATCACCTGTTGGTACCCCCGAAAGTTTCTCAGTCTCAGCGCGGTCATTCGCATATCCCATTCCTCCCTGCGCTTTCAGTTTGCCACAGGCGGAACAGAATGTCAACTGCCGCTCCTCATTGTTTCACGTGAAACTTTTTTTCGACAGCGGCCTGTATGTTTCACGTGAAACATACAGAATTCCACATAGACGAAATTCTCCGATTGTGCTATAATCCCCATAAGCCAAAAGGGAGGAATGTGACATGTCCGATCAAGAACATCCATTGTCCAAATGGTTTGGTGAAAAAAAATTCGTGCGCCTCATGCTGCTGGCCGCGCTGCTGGCGCTGGGCGTGATTCATTTTGAATCCATCATCTCCAGCATACCGTACATTTTGAGCGTGGGAAGGCCCATCATTGTCGGCGCCGTCATCGCCTACATTCTGGAAATCATCATTAAGCGGCTGGAAAAATACTTATTCGCCAAGACGAAAAAGCAGTGGCTCATCAACAGCCGGCGATGGATTTGCATCGCCATCGCCACGATATTGGTCCTGTCTATTTTCGTTTTGCTGATCTACACCGTCATTCCGGGACTGACCGAGGCCTTTACCGTGTTGGGACGTGAATTTCCCAATTACTTTGTGCAGGCCAAGCAATGGATCATGGAAAACCTGAAGGGAGTGGCCATTGTTACCGATTACGTGATGGACCTGGAGCTGGATTGGGCTTCCCTGCAAAGCCGGGTGATCGATTGGGCCATCAACGGCATGGGCGGCACCAGCCTGCTTTCTTCTACGGTGACGGTCATCAGCGCCGTGACGGGCTCCATCGCCAATTTCCTCATCTCCGCTATTTTTGCCATTTTCCTGCTCAGCGGAAAGGAAAAGCTGCAAAGCCAGTTCCACCATGTATTGGACGTGGCGGTGAATGAAAAGAAAAATGAAGTCATTCAGCATGTGCTCGCCACGGCGAACCGCTGCTTTTCCGGCTTTATCGTGGGCCAGACGGTAAACGGCATCATCCTGGGCGTACTCACCTGGCTGGGCATGCGCATCTTCGGAATGCCCTACGCCCTGATGGTGGCCGTGCTCAGCGGCACCACGTCCTTGGTTCCCATCATCGGCGGCTATATCGGCGCGGCGCTGGGCACCTTCCTGGTGTTCACGGCCAGCCCCAGCTTAGCCATTTGGTTCCTGGTATTCATTGTGGCTTTGCAGACCATTCAAGGCAATGTGCTCTATCCCCGCTTGGTGGGCAACACCGTTGGCCTGCCCAGCCTGTGGGTGCTGGCCGCGGTTTCCGTGGGCGGCGGCCTGGGCGGCATCGCGGGCATGCTGGTGGCCGTGCCCATTACCGCCACCCTGTACTTCCTGATGCAGGAATGGGTGCACCGGAAAAGCGCCGAAAAGAAAGCGAAATTGCCTTCGCCGGTCCAGGAAAAAACGGTGACAAAGAAAAAGTAAAAGCGCAAGTATGCCAAACAACTGTAGGGGCGGATGCTATCCGCCCCTACAAAATTTTTGGAACAATTCTTCTTTCGGCCTTTGCTGATTTATCAGAAATCAATCCGCACGCTGAACACTATTCCAGCGCCGACGCGGGAATGAAGCCGCGCATGATGCTGTTATCCGCCAGCACCTCCACATAAGCCCAGGTAATGCCCGCGTCCTGGGCATAACCCAGGAACAGCACATAGCTCCCCGCCTTCAGCGCGGCCACCGTGGGCCGGAAGCGCAGGGTGTCGTCGGTCAGGTCGGCATCCGCGGACAGGCGGCGGGTGGTATAGCGCAGGTCCAGATAAGGCACGCGCAGGTCCGTCCCGTTCAAGGCCTGGGCGCTGATATAGCCGATGCGGTAATTGCCGTTGGACAGGCCGTAGCCAATCAGCACCCAGCCGTTTTCCGCGCCGTAAATGCGGCAGGAGCCGCCGCCCATCAAGGCCTTGCCGTTGTTGGCCCGGTAGTAGTAATCGCCGGGGCCGGAATACACCGGCCAATTGCCCTTTAAATTGAATTCCTGGTAAGCGGGCAGCCATTCGCCCTTTACCGTGTCATGGTAATACATATTGGCGTCCAGGGATGGCAGCGCGGTGGGCTGGGGCGTTGGCGCGGTGTACACCGTAGGCCCGGCGTAAACCACAGAGGAGAAGGTGGGGGCGGGGGTATAGGTCAGCATTTGGCCGGAAGCGTTCATCAAATGGATGGACCAGACAAAGCCCCGCATGGGCCCGCTGGGCGTGTCCACCTCCACATAGGTCCAGGCGGTGCCCATGGTGGCCAGCACCTTCACTTGGGTGCCCTCCGGGATGGTATAGATCATTTTGTTGTTCATCACCGGGTCGTCCGTCAGGCGGCAGTAGTTATCCGCCCACGCTGGAATATCCTGGAAAGTCAGATTATAATTGATGCTTCCTTTTAAATTGTTCAATGCTTTCATAGCGGACCCGGAAATATAGCCGATGCGGTAATTGCCGTTGGACAGGCCGTAGCCGATCATGATCCAATCCCCAGCCACGCCGTAAATGCGGGCGCTGCCGCCGCCATACGCCGCTTTTCCGTTATTGGCCCGAAAATATTCTTCGCCGGGGCCGGTATACACCGCCAAGGACTGCTGGTTGCCAAAGCTGCCGGTGGCATAGCTGTCCAGCGGCGATTCCGCAGCCGCGCAGGGGATCAGGCCTAATAATAAAATGGTAATTATTGCCAAACAAAGGCACGTTTTCCGCATAAGATCCGCTCCTTTATTTTTTTATATCGCAGTCGATTCAAAGAGCCATGCTTTCATGGTAAATCATAACATAAAAAGTGAAATTTCGCAATACTTTCGTTAAAGTTTTTTCATAAAATCGTCAAAATAAAGAATCGTTATGATCCTATCAGGAAAATTTTCGACACGGAAGGGCAGGAAAAGGAAAGTTTACGGTGAATAGTGAAATTTGGGTTAGGATGATGCTTTTCTTTTCATTTGCCGTCCCAGAGGGAAAATTTCCGGAAATACGGGGCGGAAAGGGAAAGAAAAGCCGTAGTATATTTTTCCGAACCTTCATCACCAAACCTATAGGAGAATGGGGGAAAAGGGAATGGAAATGTCTGAAAAGCTGCAGGCCCTGGCGAAGGAAAAATCCGCCATCCTGCACGGCAATGCGGAAAGGATCGCCAAACAGCACGCCGACGGCAAAAGCACCGCCAGGGAGCGGGCCGCAAAGCTTTTTGACGCGGGCAGCTTCATGGAGATCGACGCGCTGAGGGAAGACAGCCACCTGGTGGCGGGCTGCGGCACCATCAACGGCCAGGCCGTTTACTGCTTTGCCCAGGATTACGCTTCTTCCGGCGGCGCCATGACCAAGGCGCAGGCCGAGAAGATTCAAAAGACCCTGCGGATGGCCCAGGTGACGGGCTCTCCCGTGGTGGCGCTGCTGGACAGCGCGGGCGTAAAGCTTGAAGAGGGAATGGACGCCTTGCCCGCTTACGCCGGCATTTTGGGGGCGCTGGCAAGGCTCAGCGGCGTGTGCCCGCTCATCAGCTGCGTCATGGGTCCCTGCCGCGGCCTGGCCGCCATGATGACCCAATTGACCGATATCAATATCCAAGTGAAAAAAACCGGCGAAATCGCGCTGCACACCGCCCAGGTGATGAACAGCGAAAAGGGCCGGG
>CAMOHY010000048.1 GCA_946615495.1 uncultured Clostridia bacterium | reverse complement strand
AGTCCTTGCGGATGAAGGTGTTGATGCGGGCATTGTTCACCAGGCGGGTTTCCAGGGCCCACAGCTTGCCGGTTTCAGGGTCCTGATCCCAGTAAATGTTTTCCTCGCCCAGCAGCTCGAACAGGTTGGGCAGCAGGTCCTTGTACTGCTCGATGTAGGGAGCCAGGTCGATGATGCCGTCCATGTCGGCGTAGTTGAGGATGGTGGGATAGGAATAGGTGTAGCAGATGTCGGGGGCTTCACCGGCAGCCAGCAGGTTGCCCAGGTCTTCCGGTTCAGTCCAGCGGCCGCCAACGGCAAATTCCACTTCCACATTGTACTTTTCCAGCATGCCGTTGCGAATGTAATCGGCAAAGGGAGACTGTTCGGGGACGTTGTCGCCGCGCTGGAACAGGCGCACGGTGATGTGGCGGGTTTCGGCGAACTTGCCGTCTACCAGTTCATCCGCCGCGAAAGCGGAGCTGATGCCCAGAGAGGCAACCATTGCCAGCATCAGAATGAGAGCCAGGATGCGTTTCATGAGTTTTTTCCTCCTTAGAGAATATTTTCTTGGGCACACGCCCATTGGGAACATAAGGAAAAGCGGCGTTCTTTATCTTTTTAACCTTTGACGGCGCCGATGGTGACGCCGGCGACGAAGTAGCGCTGCAGCCAGGGATACACCATCAGAATGGGCACGGTGGCGAACATGACGGAGGCCATTTTCAGCGTTTCGCTCAGGCCCGGCATAGCGAAGCCCTCCTGGGCGGCCGCTTCACCGCTGCTGGCGTTTTGCAGGATATTGTACAAATACAGCTGAATGGGATACAAATCTCTGTTGGTTTTGATGTACAGCAGGGCGTCGGAAAAACCATTCCAGCGGCCTACGGCATAGAACAGCGCCAGGGTGGCCAGCACGGGCTTGGACAGAGGCAGATAAATCTGCACCAGCGTGCGGATGGGGCCGGCGCCGTCGATTTCCGCGGCCTCCCGCAGGCTTTCCGGCACGCTGTAGAAGCTGGAGCGCATGATAATCATGTTGTACACGCTCAAGCAGCTGGGAATAATCAGCACCCACACGGTTTCCAGCATGCCCAGGTTATTGAGCATCACGTAATGGGGAATCATGCCGGCGCTGAAATACATGGTGAACAGGATCAGGCCGTTGATGACCTTGCCGCCCTTCAGCTGGTCGTAGGTGAGGGGATAGGCGCAGATGACCGTCATGAACAGGCTCAGGATGGTGCAGCCGACGGTGAGCAGGGCGGTATACCACAGGGAGTGAACGTACCGTTCGTTGCCCAGCACCGTCTTGTAGGCTTCCAGGTTCCAGCCCTTGGGCCAGAGCAGCACTTCATTGCGGATCAGGTAGGTGGTGGAGGAAAGGGAGCGCGCCAGCACGTTGAGCATGGGCACCAGGCAAATGAAAATCAGCACCAGACAGATGATAACGATAATGATATCGCCCGCTTTGGTTTGTTTGGATTTAATCATACTTGCCCCTCCTTCCTTTACACGATGCCGCGCTCGCCAAAGCGCTTGGCCAGGGAGTTGGCGCCCAAGAGGAACAGCACGCCCACCACGCTCTGGAACAGGCCCACGGCGGTGGTCAGGCTGAACTGTCCGCCGCCGTTGATGCCCTTTTGATACACGTAGATGGAAATAACGGTGGAGGCGTCTGTTACCAGCTTGTTGGAAAGGGCCAGGGGCCGGTCAAACTCGCTGCCCAGGATGCTGCCCATGCGCATGATGAGCAGCGTGATGATGGTGGGGCGCAGCCCCGGCAGGGTGACGTGCCACATGCGGCGGAAGCGGCCCGCGCCGTCAACGGCGGCGGCCTCATACAGTTCGGGGCTGATGCCGGTGAGGGCGGCCAAGTAAATGATGGTGCCCCAGCCGGCCTCCTTCCAGATGCCCAGGGCAATGTAGGTGCCCGTCCACCAGTTGGTTTTGCTCAGGAAGGGAATGACGGCGTTGGGGTCGTTCTTCATCTGCTTGTACAGAATATTCACCAGGCCGTCGTTATCCGCCAGCAGGCGCAGGGCCAGACCGGAAATGATGATCCAGCTCAAAAAGTGGGGAAGGTAGAGGATGGTCTGCGTAACCCGCTTGAACCGCTTAAAGGCCAATTCGTTCAGGAGCAGGGCCATGATGATGGGGGCCGGGAAGCCGCATACCAGGTCCAGCAAATTCAGCTTGATGGTGTTGCTCAGAGCGCGGATAAACAATTGGTCCTTAAACGCCTTGATGAACCATTCAAAGCCGTTGTTTTTGGCCCAGGCCACCTGCCATGGGGGCTTGATGATATTGTTTTTCTTGAAGGCCATCAGAATATACGCCATGGGCGTATAGCGGAAAATGACGAAGAAAATGATGGGCAGCACCAGCAGCAGATACAGCGTGCCATACCGGCGCATATAGGTCTTCCAGGAAAAGCCGCCCCTCCTCCTTTTCCGCCAGGCTGACGCCTGGGCAGCGTTGGCGCTTTTCAAAGCGAATCCCTCCGTTTCTTTGTGGGGGTGAACGAACTGCAAAAAGCAAATAAAACAAAGCAACGGCTATGTTTCATCCGCTTTTGCATTTACTTTATCATTATTTTACCTGATCCAACATGAACGGGCTAATCGAATATATGTAAACACTTCTCACATATTGCGATCTATAAATGGAACGAATAGACAAAGAAAAACCGGATTTTCTGTATATTTGGAAAAAATCCGGCCGGATTGATGAGGAAGAAGGGAATGTTTGCTTTTGAACGACAACAACTTTTGAATAGATTCTACGGCTTATTTTGACGGCCCTTCCGCCGGGGCGGCGGGCGTCCGGCGGCCTTGCTGCTTGAGCTTCCGGTATTGGGTGGGCGTTACGCCCTCGTACTGCTTGAACACCCGGTTGAATGTGGCGATGGAGCCAAAGCCGGAGCGAAGGGCCACCTCCGTCACCGGCACGTCCATATCCGCCAAAAGCTGGCGGCAGAGCATCATGCGCTGCTGCATATAAAATTCGTAAAAGCTCATGCCGGAGTATTCCTTGAATATCCGGGCGAAATGATATTTGCTGTAGCCGGAGTAGGCGGCCATATCCTCCAAGGTGATTTTTTCGCTGCAATGGGCGGTGATGTAGGCGTACACGTCCAGAAAGGTTTCGTTCATCTGGTGGCGGTGTTCATTCTGGTTATCGTTCGGACGCAGCAGCAGCCACCGGCCCAGCCGGATCAAAAACAAATGAATCCAGGCGGTGACGGCGCCCTGGCACAGCAGGTCATTTTTTTCATGCTCCCCAATGGCCTGCCACAGGCATTCCTTCAGGGAATCCAGAATGTCCCCGTCCCGGTCCGCCCGGATATGGACGCAGGGATAGAAGCAGTGCTGGGCGTGGTCCAGCCCTTCCAGGGCGTAAATAGCCTCCTGATCGATCATGATGATATAGCGCTGGCCCTCATCCGGGGCGAAAAGCTCATGCACCACGCCGGAGGGAATGAGCAGGATTTCGCCGGGCAGCACTTCGTAATCCTCATGGTCCACCACGGCGGAATAGCTTTTTACCACAGGCATAATGATTTCGTATTTTCTGTGCCAGTGGGGCGGGTAATCATCCGCTTCCTGATTGGGATAAATGCGGATGGGGGCCTGCACGTGGTGGTCCAGCTGGCGCATGCTGGCAAATGATTTGTCCATCCAAAATCCTCCATTCCGCTTACGAATCGTTCATTTCTATCCTCATTATATTCCTTTTTTGGTTAAAGTAAAGAATCCATGGGAAAATTAATTTGATAGGCGGCGGGCAAACAAAATAAATTTTTTTGCAAAAAAACGGGCGCTGCTTCGTCTGTATAGAGGGAAGGAGGTGAACGGCTCATGCTTGCAGCGACGGGCCCGAACTGCAATAGGAGCGCCGGAGAAGAATTCGACCGCCTGGTGGAGCGGCACCAAACGGCGCTGCTGCGCCTGTGCATGGTTTATCTAAGGGACGGGGAACTGGCCAAGGACGCCGTTCAGGAAACCTATTTGAAGGCTTATCAGGCATTGCCGCACTTTCGGGGGGAGTGCGGCGAAAAAACGTGGCTCACCCGCATCGCGGTAAACGTGTGCCGGGATATGGCCCGTTCCGCCTATTTCCGGCATACGGACCGGCGGGTCACGCCGGAGGAGATGCCGGACCGGCCGGGGGAGGAGGCGCCGCCTGAACGGGAGGCGCTGGCCCAAGCCCTGCTGGAGCTGCCCCGAAGATATAAGGACGCGGTCTTGCTGTATTATTATCAGGATTTATCGCAGGAGGAGGTGGGGAAGGCCTTGGGCCTGTCCGCCGCCACTGTGTCCAGAAGGCTGGAGCGCGCGCGGAGGATGCTCAAAACCGCGCTGAAAGGAAAGTGGGAAAATGAATGACCGGAAAATGAGAAACAGCATCCATCTGGCGGTGGACGGCTATGGCCGGGAACTGAAGCCGGACCCCTTTCTGGCGGCGCGCGTGCGCGCGCAGGCCCAAAGAAAGGACGGAAGAAAAATGAAAAAAATCAGGTTTTCAGCGGCGTTTATTCTGGCCGCTTTGCTCAGCCTGCTCACCGTGACCGCCCTGGCGGCCACAGCGTATACCTTTATCCGCCAGGCCAGGAGCGTGCAGCAGGAAAAAGGACCCTTGGAAAAATGGACCCTGGAGGAAAAGAAAATGATCCTGGAGGCCATGCAAAGGGATGGCTTAGCCTTGGACGAAGAAAAATACGCGGCGCTTGAAGACGCCCAGGGAGAAGCGGCCCAGCGCATCGCCAACGAACTGCTGCTGGAAAGCCGTCTGCCCCGTGAAGCGCTGAAGGAAACATACGGCTTTGAGGAGGCTTCCTTTAGTCTGTTTGAAAAAACCGTTTCCATTGACGAAGCGGCAGAAGCCTGGGTGGTTGCATACCGGCCCAGGAGGTGGGAGGAGCGGATAGGCAGTTATACCGTGCGTTTGAGCGCGGGGAGCGGCAGGGTGACAGCCTGCGCCTGGAGCTTGGACGGGCTGGAGGAAAACGCCTTCCAGCCGGACAATTGGCACGCTGCCCACTGGCCCATGGAGCGCGTGAACCGCCTGCTTTCCTTTGAAGCGGACCGGGAGGCGCGCCGGGCGGAGAAGGAAGCGGCGGAGGGTCCCTTTGAAGCCTGGCCGCTCCGGGACAAAGCGGCCTTTGATGAAGAAATTTTGACGCAGGGCTATCCGCGCGGCGATTTCGTGGTGAATATCCTGCCGGACGCGGAGGATATTCCGGAAAGCGGCGCGCTGGCAATGGCCCAGGCGGAGGCGGAAAGGATGGGCGCGAAGGAAGAAGAAAGGGCGGCGGAGCAAATTTCCTTTTTCCTGATGCCGGATGACAGCCGGGAATGGCTGATTGCGCTTCGGGGCGGGTACACGGTGGAAATCGCGTCCCCGTCGGGCGAAGTGCTTTCCTGCGCGGGGCCTGAAAAAAGCGAACGGGAGGAAAGCGAAAACACGGCTCAGGCCGCGGACGGGGATTGGATTCAGGCGGCGTGGGAGGCCATGAAAGAAACGTATGGACTGATAGAGGAAACCCGCCCCTTCTTCTCCGCGCAGCTTGAAGGAGAAAACGGCGGCGCCAAGGTGACGTTTACATCCAAGCATTACAACCCCAGGCTGGCGGGCGACTATGTGTTCACCCTCCGTGGGGAGACAGGAGAAATTCTGAGCAGCCAATGGACCCTCCAGGAAGCTTACGCCCAGCAGGGAAAAGCCGAGCCCTGGCGGACGGCCCGGCTGTGGAGCGCCTATGAATTCAACCAGGAAGCGCTGCTGCGGGAAAAGGGACGGAAAATCATGGCGGAGGCGGGCTCCGAGGTATCCTGGGGCATGGATTTTGAGCACCAGGCGGCCTACGATACCCTGTACCGTGAAGCGGGCTTCAGCCGGGAAACGTATTTTCACGGCCTGCCCACAGCGCTGGATATTCCCAAGGAGGAAGCCGTTTTCCTGGCCGCTCAGGCGGTGAAGGAAAAATACGGCGCTGCGGAGGAAACCCTGGAATTGGCAGGACCCGCCCTGGCCTTTGATGTAACGGACCCGGACGCGCCGGTGTGGCGCGTTTCCTTCCTGGACCGGGAAAGCATGTACGCAGTTGCGCTGTCCGGCGCCGGTGGCCAGGTTCTTTCCTGCGTCCGGATGGACGCGGGAAATTGATAAAAAAGAAACCCCGATTTTTCCTTGCCAAACGGGGATTCATCCTGTATAATATGGTTTGGAAATATCATGAAACAAAGGGGAGTCGATTCCAATGAAGATTTTGATCGTCAACGCCGGTTCTTCCTCTCTGAAATACCAGTTGGTGGACATGGACAACGAAGAGACCCTGGCCAAAGGCCTGGTGGAGCGCATCGGTATGGGCGTGCCCGGCCATGCCAATATGAAGGTAAACGACCAGACCGTCTGCGACGTGGAAGAGCCTATTGAGGACCACGTAAAGGCCTGCCACCTGATGCTGGGCTTCCTGACCGACCCCAAAAAGGGCGTTGTGAAGGACATGAAGGAAATCGGCGCTGTGGGCCACCGCGTGCTGCACGGCGGCAACAAGTTCTCCGAATCCGTTATCATCAACGATGCGGTCATGGACGCCATCGAAGAAAATATTCCTTTGGGCCCCCTGCATAACCCCGCCAACCTGATGGGCATCAAGGCCTGCCAGGAGGTCATGCCCGGCACGCCCATGGTGGCCGTGTTCGACACCGCGTTCCATCAAACCATGCCGCCCAAGGCTTACATGTACGGCGTGCCCTATGAATATTATGAAAGGCTGCATGTGCGCCGCTACGGCTTCCACGGCACCAGCCACCGGTATGTGAGCAAGCGCGCCGCCGAGTTCCTGGGCAAGAAGCCCGAAGAACTGCGCATGATTACCGTGCATCTGGGCAACGGCTCCTCCCTGGCTGCCGTAGCCTACGGCAAGTGCGTGGACACCTCCATGGGCATTACGCCATTGGAAGGCATGATTATGGGCACCCGCAGCGGCGTGATGGACCCCGCTGTGGTGCAGTATATCTGCGATAACGACCACATTTCCGTGGATGAAATGCTGAATATCTGCAACAAGAAGAGCGGCCTGCTTGGCATCAGCGGCATTTCCAACGATATGCGCGACGTGGACAAGGCGGCCAAGGAAGGCAATGAACGGGCCCAGCTGGCGCGGGATATGCTCATTTACGGCATCCGCAAGTACATCGGCTCCTACGCCGCCGCTATGAACGGCGTGGACGCCATCGTGTTCACCGCCGGCATCGGCGAAAACAATATCGAGCTGCGCCGCGACGTGATGAAGGGCTTTGAATACATGGGCGCGAAGATCGACGAAGAAAAGAACGCCTCCGTAAAGCCCGGCCACGCCACCGATACCGATATCTCCGCCGCCGACAGCAAGGTGAAGGTGCTGGTGATTCCCACCAACGAAGAAATCGCCATTGCACGGGATACCCTGGAATTGGTGACGAAGTAATTTCCCAAGGACAAAAAATTCCGCCCCGCCTTATTAAGACGGGACGGATTTTTTATACTATTCTTCTTCTAAAAGCTTACCATCTTTGGGCGACTTTTGCGCCCTGGCGTTACCTCATTCCGGTCAACGTAGCGCTGCTACGCCTCCCTTCATTCGGTTTAGCCAGGCTGCAAAATCCATCCCAAATCTGGTAAGTTTTTAGAACGCGAATAGTATTATGCAGAGAAAGAGTGAACAGAGGACGGAGTACAGAGCGCAGATTATTTTGATGAATGACATAAGGCGGTTACGCTTGTGACCGCCCTATCATCTGAACGCCGCACGCTGAAAACTCTACTCTTTTTTAAATGAGGACCTGGTCCAGCAGGGCGGCGCCGATGATGCCCGCGTCGTTGCCCAGGGCGGCGGGCACGATTTCCGGGCCGCCGATGACATCGTAGCTGAAAATGGTTTCCTTGACGGCTTCCTGAAGGGGGGCAAACAGCAATTCGCCCGCGCCGCTGACGCCGCCGCCGATGACCACGATTTCAGGCCGCAGGATCGTTACCAGGCTGCCCACGCCGGTGGCCAGGTTTTTGACATAGCTCGCCAGGATATCCTTTGCGGCCTGGTCGCCCTCCCGCACGGCCTGAAAGAGCATGCGGGCGGTAGCCTTTCCGCCGTTATTCGCGATAAGGCGCCGGAGCGCGGGGGAGGTCTGGCACTGGGAAATAATGCGGATGATGCCCGTGGCGGAGCAGTAGCTTTCCAAGCAGCCGCGCATGCCGCAGGTGCAGGGAATGCCGTCCTCCTGGATAATCATGTGGCCCGGCTCAAAACCGCAGCCGTTGCCGCCGCGGTACAGCCGGTTCTGGTAAATGAAGCCGCCGCCAACGCCGGTGCCCAGGGTGAGCATGAGCATGCTGCTGTGGCCCTGGCCCGCGCCCTGGAAGAATTCGCCCACGGCGGCGGAATCGGCGTCGTTGGCGATGTAAACGGGAATATCGCCCAGGTGCTTTTTCAATTCTTTCCGCAAATCCTTGTTTTTCCAGCCCAGGTTATTGGCGTGAATCACGATGTCGCCTTCCGGCTTCAGGCTGCTGGGCACTCCGAAGCCCACGATGCCCACATCGCCCATGCTGAGGATGCCTTCCGCCAGGCGCGCGATGGTTTCTTCAAAGGTGATGCCCTTTTCGGTGGGAATCACTTTCCGCTCCACGATTTCATTTTGCTCCGTTACCACGCCCAATTTAGCGGTAGTGCCCCCCAGGTCAACGCCGATCCGTTTTTTCATGGTTCATTCCTCCGTGCTATAATGATGCTTTCCGGAAAACTTGATGGCGGCCCTGGCCGGCCGCGGAAGGGAATTCCGCTGGAGATGCCAAGCAGCCGCGCCTTTTTTCCGCCGTTTGCCGTCCTTTTGGCTTATTGTACCAGATTGCGGCGGGAAAAGCAAGGCGGCCCAAGGGAAAAGATCATTTTTCGCCCAGCAGGCGCTTTAAATTTTCGCTGAAGATTTTTTTCAATGTTCTCTCCGGCAGGCCCAGGCTGAGGATATTCTGAATTTCCGGAATGGCCCGCCACATGGGAAAGTCCGTGCCGAAAAGCAGGCGGTCCTCCCCGTACAGGTCCATCAGCTCCAGCACCCGTTCGTTGGGCACGGCGAAAAAGGTGCTGGAGGTGTCCACGTACACGTTGGTGTCGGCCAAATACCGGGCGGCCTCATCCCATTCGCTGTAGCCGCCGAAATGGGCGCAGATCAATTGCAAACGGGGATGACGCTTCAAAATGGGCGGAATCAAGGAAGGATTGGAATTGTGGTAGCGGCTGTCGCCGGTGTGCAGCATCATGGGGCACACCCCCTCGCAGGCGGAAAACAGCTTGTCCGCCGCGGGGTCCGCCAGGGAGAAATGCTGCATGTCGGGGTGCAGCTTGATGCCCTTCATGCCGGCGTTCAGCACCCGGTCCACCTCCGCGTCCGGGTCCTCCATATCGGCGTGAAGGGTGGCAAAGCCCCACAATTCATCCGGGTGGGATTGCACCGTGCGGATCAAAAAATCGTTGATGTGGGAAATTTGCCTGGCTTCCACCGCCACGGCCAGGGCCAGGCTGCGGCGGATGCCCACTTCCTTCATTTGGCGCAGGAGAGAATCCACCGTGCCGTCCCGGTCCATGGGGATTTCATAAAAATCGCCAATGCTTTTAACGGCCTTGGCCGCGATTTTTTCGGGGTAAATATGGGTGTGGCAGTCAATGATTTCATAGGGATAAGACATGGGGCCTCCAAATCAGAATGTGTTGAAGAAAGGCAGTTATCAGAGTACAGAGTACAGTTTATATGGTTGAAATAAAAATGGTATGCGGCCCAGTATATCGACTATCTAAAACTGCGCTCTGTTCACTCCCTCGTACCTTAAAGTGTTTTGAAAACTACAGGAAAATTAAACAAACAACTCAATGGCGGTGTTTTCCTTTCCTTTTTTAGAAAGGCTGTCGATGCCCAGGTATTTCATGCGGCCATAGCCGCGCACGGACAGGATATCGCCCGCCTTGGGGGTGTAGCCGGGGCTTTCGCACAGCCGGCCGGACACGAACACCTTGCCCGCGGGGAAAAGGGCCTGGGCCTGGGACCGGCTCATGCGGTACACGTGGGCGATAAGGGCGTCCACGCGCTGGGAGGAAAGCTGAACGGTCATGCGCTGGGTCTTAAACAGCGCGCCCTCGATGGGCGTTTCGGTGACGGCGCAGGAAAGGGCGGTGCGGCGGGCCTGGGTAAAATTCTGGAGGATGTAGGGCGCCATCCTTTCTTCGCAGAACAGATACGCGCCGTCCGGACGCACCACGATATCGCCCATGGTTTCCCGCTCCACGCCCAGGGCCATCAGCGCGCCCAGATAATCCCGGTGGGTGAGGGATTCGGCGTATTTGGGGCTGACGAAGGAGATTTTCAGGCATTGGATGGGAAAAGGCGCGTCGTAGCCGCAAGTATCCTCGCTGCCCAGGCGCAGCATCTGCCTTTCGCACCCTTCCGCCCCGCCAAACAGCTTCCACCCCGCCGGAGGCAGGGAAGGCGCCAGAGAAAGAAAGTCTGACCGCGCGGCCAAATCCAGAAAATGTGAAAAGCAGTAAACGCCCTGGCTCCAGCTGCGGTCCGCCCATTCCAGCACCCGTTTTTTGAACACCTCATCCATACGCGTATCCCTCCAAACCAGCATTATAGCATGGCGCCGGGTCCGCCGCAAGGGCGGGAGCTGCTTGCGCTTTGTTCTTTTTCCTGCTACAATGGGCGGGAAAGGAGATGAAGAGGATGGAAATTTGGGATTTATATGACCGGGACCGCCGCTTGACCGGCGAAACCCTCCAGCGGGGAGCCGAGGGGCCCAAGGACCGGTATCATTTGGTGGTGGACGCGCTGTTTCTCAACAGCCGGGGCGAAACGCTTTTGCAGCGCCGGGCCAAGGACAAGGACATCATGCCGGACATTTGGTCGGTGGCGGGCGGTTCCGCCGTTCAGGGGGAGGACAGCGCCGCCGCCATCGCGCGGGAAGTGATGGAGGAAATGGGCTTTGCCCCCGATATGGAAAACGGAAGGATCATGATGACGGAGCTGCGGGAAAGGAAGCCCTGCGGTTTTTTTAGGGATATATGGCTGTTTCACCAGGACGCGGCCATCGAAAGCATGACCTGGCAGCCGGGAGAAGTGCAGGACGGTAGGTGGATATTGCCGGAAAAGATCAAGGAAGACCCTGCGCTTTGGGAACAGCTGTGCGAGCTTTATTTCTGGGAAAAGGCGTATCCCTATCTTTGCCTGGAAAGCATGCGCATCCGCATCCCCAAGGGCATTTACCGGCATTATAAGGGAAACCGGTATGAGGTGCTGGGGCTGGGCCTGCATTCTGAAACCGTGGAGCCCATGGTAATTTACAAGGCCCTGTACGGCATGGGCGAAATATGGACCCGGCCCGCAAGCATGTGGAACGAGGAAGTAAAGCTGGCCGGCGGCGGCCGGGTGCGGCGGTTTGAAATGGAAATGTAAAATATCAATGGATTCAACGGGGACGGCAGTTTTTGCCGTTCCTTTTTTTCGTCCGGTGTGGTATACTTGGCCCAGAA
>CAMOHY010000047.1 GCA_946615495.1 uncultured Clostridia bacterium | reverse complement strand
CGGCTTTGCCGGTCCGAGGAGCAACAGAATGTTGCTTCCGCTATCAATTTGCGGCGCTGCGCTGAAAAACCATCTTCCCCCCGCCGCTTGCGTTTCTTTTCAAAATCCCTTATAATGGAACCTGCGCATTTTTTCACGCAAGGGAGGCTTTTTTTCATGCGCGCCACAGATATGACCAGGGGCAAGCCGGCGCGGCTGATTATGGCCTTCGCCCTGCCCATGATGCTGGGCAACGTGTGCCAACAGCTTTACACCATTGTGGACGGCGCCTTCGTTGGCCGCTTCGCCGGCATTGACGCCCTGGCCGCCGTTGGCGCGGCGGACTGGCTGACCTGGATTTTTATGGGCGTGGTGACGGGCTACACTCAAGGTTTTTCCATCCTCATTTCCCAGCGCTTCGGCGCTCACGACGAAGCGGGCCTGCGCCGGGTGGTGGCCCTGTCGGTGGCGCTGACGGGGGCAATCGCCGTGCTGCTCATCGCCGTCAGCCAAGGGCTGATTGTGCCTATTTTGAATTTGCTGCACACGCCGGAGGACATTTTTTCCCAAGCTGTTTTGTACCTGCGCATCCTTATGTGCGGCCTGCCCATTTTTTCCGCCTACAATGTGCAGGCGGCCATCCTGCGGGCGGTGGGCGATTCCAAAACGCCGCTCATCGCCATGCTCATCGCGTCCTTTACCAATATCGTGCTGGACGGCGTGTTTGTGATTTTGCTGCGCTGGGGCGTAGCCGGGGCCGCCGCCGCGACGCTTATCGCCCAGGGCGCTTCCGCCGTTTACTGCTTTATGGCCATTCGCGGCCTGCCCATGATCCGCATAGAAAAGGGCGACCTGCAATGGGAGAAAAAGACCGTTTCCCGCCTCATTTCCCTGGGCACGCCCACCGCGGCCCAGAACGTTATTATCGGCCTGGGCGGCATGGCGGTGCAGCGGGTTATCAATGGGTTTGGCAGCGTGTTCATCGCCGGGTTCACTGCCACCAACAAGCTCTACGGCCTGATGGAAATGGCCGCGGTTTCCTACGGCGGGGCTATGGCGGCCTACACCGGGCAGAATTACGGGGCCAAATCCTCGGACCGCATCAAAAGCGGGGTGCGCGCCGGCGCCGCCATGGCGGTGGCCACCTCCCTTACCATTGCGGCGGCGCTGTTCCTTTTCGGCCGCAGCGTGCTTTCCCTGTTTGTGGACCCGCAGGAGGCCATGGTGGAGGACGTGCTCAACGTGGCGGTGCGCTATCTGCACTTTATGCTGGCGGCGCTGTTCATCCTGTATCTGCTGTATGTGTACCGCAGCGCCCTGCAGGGCATGGGCGACACCTTAACGCCCATGCTTTCCGGCGTGGCGGAATTGACCATGCGGGTGGGCACGGCCCTGATTTTGCCCCGCTTTTTGGGCCAGGACGGCATTTATTTTGCCGAGCCTGCCGCCTGGCTGGGGGCGGAGGTGCTGCTCATGGTCACCTACTATGCCAAAATCCGAAAACTCACCTTCAAGGAGGAACAATAAATGGACTTCGTATCCATTCTGGCCAAAGAATTTTCCCTGCGCCCGGAGCACGTGCAGGCCGTGATCGAAATGCTGGACGCGGGCAACACCATTCCCTTTATCGCCCGGTACCGCAAGGAAAAAACGGGCTCGCTGGACGATCAGGTGCTGCGGGAGTTGGCGGAAAGGCTGGAATATTTGCGCAATCTGGAAAAGCGCCGGGAGGAAATAGAAAAAGCCCTGACGGACCAGGGCGCGCTCACCGATGAGCTGGCCCTTTCCCTGCAAAAAGCGCAGACCCTGGCCGAACTGGAGGATATTTACCGTCCCTTCCGGCCCAAGCGCCGCACCCGCGCCACCATTGCCAAGGAACGGGGGCTGGAGCCCCTGGCCCTGTGGCTGCTGCTGCAATTGCCCAAGGGGGACGTTTACGCGGAGGCCGCTAAGTATATCAACGCGGAAAAAGAAGTGCCGGACGCCGAAAGCGCGCTGGCCGGCGCGCGGGACATCATTGCCGAATCCGTCAGCGACGACGCCGCGCTGCGCAAGGACCTGCGTTCCCTCCTTCTGCGGGAAGGCGCGCTGGAAACCAAGGCCGCCAAGGAAGAAGACAGCGTGTACAGCATGTACTACGATTACAAGGAGCCCGTGCCCAAAATGGCGGCCCACCGCATCCTGGCCGTCAACCGGGGAGAGCGGGAGGAATTTTTGAAGGTGACGCTGCTGGCGCCGGAGGAAAAAGCCCTTTCCGCGGTCAACGCCGCCTTCGTGCGCTCCGGCCCCGCCTCCGAGCAGGTAAAGCTGGCCTGCGAGGACGCCTGGGAACGGCTGCTTTTCCCCTCCCTGGAACGGGAAGTACGCAATGAGCTGACGGACCGGGCCAACGTGCAGGCCATTCACGTGTTTTCCCAAAATCTGCATCAGCTGCTCATGCAGCCGCCCATCAAGGGAAAAGTGACCCTGGGCGTGGACCCCGGCTTCCGCACCGGCTGCAAGCTGGCCGTGATTGATGAAAACGGCAAGGTGCTGGATACCGGCGTGGGCCATTTCACCCTGCCGGGCCAGGAAGCGGCCAAGGCCGCCGCCGCCAAGCTCATTAAAGGCTTTGTGAAAAAGTACGGCGTCACCGCCATTGCCATCGGCAACGGCACCGCCAGCCGGGAAAGCGAACAGTTCATCGTGTCCCTGCTGCCGGAAATGCCTGGCGTGGCGTATATGATCGTCAGCGAAGCGGGAGCCTCCGTTTACTCCGCCAGCAAGCTGGCCGCCCAGGAATTTCCGGATTTTGACGTGACCCAGCGCAGCGCCGTTTCCATTGCCCGCCGCATGCAGGACCCCCTGGCCGAGCTGGTAAAAATCGACCCCAAGGCCATCGGCGTGGGCCAGTACCAGCACGATTTAAAGCAAAACGAATTAACCGCCGCCCTGGACGGGGTGGTGGAGCAGTGCGTGAACGCCGTGGGCGTGGAGGTAAGCACCGCCAGCGCGGAATTGCTTTCCCACGTGGCGGGCATCGGCCCCGCCCTGGCCAAAAATATCGTGGCGTACCGGGAGGAAAACGGCATTTCCTCTCGCGCGGCGCTGAAAAAGGTGCCCAAGCTGGGGCCCAAGGCCTTTGAGCAATGCGCGGGCTTTTTGCGGGTGATGGACAGCAAAAACCCCCTGGACGCCACCGCCGTGCACCCCGAAAGCTACGACGCCGCCAAGCAGGTGCTTTCCACCCTGGGCTTTGACGGAAAGGACATCAAAAAAGGCGGCCTGCCCGGCATCGCCCTGAAAGCCAAGGAATACGGCCTGGACAGGCTGGCCCAGGAATTGAGCATCGGCTTGCCCACGCTGAACGATATCCTGTCCGAATTGCAAAAGCCCGGCCGGGACCCCCGCGATGAATTGCCCAAGCCCGTGCTGCGCACCGACGTGCTGGATATGAAGGATTTGCAGCCCGGCATGGAGCTGACTGGCACCGTGCGCAATGTGATCGATTTTGGCGCGTTCGTGGATATCGGCGTGCATCAGGACGGCCTGGTGCATATTTCCCGCATGGCCGACCGCTTCATCCGCCATCCCTCCGAGGTGGTGAAGGTGGGCGACGTTGTAAAAGTGTGGGTGGTCAGCGTGGATGAAAAGAAAAAGCGCATCGCCCTGACCATGGTGAAAGGGAAAGAATAATCTATTTTCAGGCAGCAAAACCGGCGCGGGAACCGAAGAATCGGGTGTCCCGCGCCGGTTTTTACGCATCGGCAAAGCCGATGCTGCCGAAATTTGCAAACAAGTATTATTTCTTCCCCAGCAGCGTTTCCAGCGCGCCGCCCAGCAGGCTGCCCACCAAATCGCCGCTTTCCTCCTGCACCTGTTTGGTGCCCTTGAGCACAGCCTCGGCGTTTTTCCGGGCGGTGGAATCCGCGGCGCGGTATAATTCCAGGAATTTCTTTTCCGTGGCCGTCAGCTTCACGGTGTCGGCAGCGGAAGCGGCGGTCTTTTTCGCGGCGGCGGTTGTGGGTTTCTTGGCCGCGGCAGCGGTTTTGGCCGCCGTCGTTTTCTTGGCGGCGGTGGTCTTGGCGGTAGTGGTCTTGGCGGCGGTGGTTTTAGCGGCGGAGGAAGCGCCCGCGGCCGCTTCCAGCAGGGATTTCTGGGTCACGCCGCAAAGCTTGGCAATGGCCTTCAATTCCGCCTGGGTCAGTTCCTTTTCCCCCCGCTCCGCCTTGCTCAGCTCGGAGGCGGACAGCCCGTCGATCATCCCGGCCAGCTTTTCCTGGCTCAAGCCCTTCTTGGTGCGGGCTTCTTTAATCAATTCTCCCACTTTCTTTTGTGCCATGGTGATCTTCCTCCCATTTTTTTCTTATTCTATCACAGCGCCAGGGAAGGCGCAATATGTTCCTTACAGCCCCTTTTCCCGGTCGAAGGCCTGCCACAGAGGCGCGTAAATGGATACGGCCAATTCGTGTTCCTCCAGGGTGCGGCTGAAATGCAGCTCGCCGGTGTTGGGGTCCTTGGAGCAGAAATAGAGGTAGCCGTCGGCCATGAACTGCTCATCCGGATACAGCGCCGCCTGAATGGCCGCCGCCGAGGGCGAACAGATGGGCCCGATGGGCAGGCCGGGATAAATGTAGGTGTTATACGGAGAATTGGCCTGCAAATCGCTGCTGGTCAGGGACATGCGCTTAATGCCGGTGGCGTATTTCACGGTTACGTCGCTGCCCAGAGTCATGTTTTGCCGCAGGCGGTTATGGAACACGGCGGACACCTTGGCAAAATCGGCGTTCTTGGCCTCTTTTTCGATCATGGACGCCATGGTGATGACCTGGTCCATGGTCATGCCCAGCTGATCCGCCCGGTCATGGTATTCCGTTTTGAATACCGCCTCCGTTTGGCTGAGCAGCTTTTTGATGATATCCTCCATGCTGGCGTTGGTGTACACCTCGTAGGTGTCGGGAGCAAGATACCCTTCCAGCGCGAACAGGCGGGAAGAGGCATTGGGGGTAGACAGCACGTCGGCAATATAATAGTAAGCGGAAAAGCTTTGTCCGGAGCGGCAAAGGGCCAAAAACGCGTCCTCATCCTCGATGGCGCCCTGCTCCTTGAGGTACGCGGCGATATCCCGGATGGTCCAGCCCGGAATGATGGTGATATTCCGGGTGATGGGGTTGCCGTCGCCGGTGGTGAGCAATTCCATAATATCCCGCATGCGCATGCTGCGGCTCACCTTGTATTCCCCGGATTGGATTTTTTGCCCATAGCCCAAAAAATCGGCGTAATACTTAAACACCGTGCGGTTATGGATCAGCCCGGCTTCCTCCAGGCCGTTGGCCACCCGCGTCAGGCTGCTGCCGGAGGCGACCACGAAGGTGACGGTCTGGGTGTCCTGCGCGTCCACGGGGGAAAAGAAATGCCGGTCCGTCCAGTTCCATACCGCCATCACCACCCCGGCCACCACCACGCACACGCACAGCGCCAGCATAAAGGGCCGCAGGATATGCCACAGCCAGCTGTACCAAAACAGGCCGTATTCCCGCTCCTGCCGCAGCTTTTCCGGGGTGTAATCCTGTTCATCCTGATAATTCTTCTTCAAAAGGGTCCTCCTCAAAAGCTCAGCCCGGCATGGGAATATCCATTCCCGCGGCGCGGGTGAGCGTTTCAAAAATCTCGGCCATCATGCGCTGCATTTTCATTTCCGCCATGAGAAAGCCGGAGGTGCGGCTGTCGGCAAAAAGGAGCATGTTCAGGGATTGGAAGCGCTGGGCCTCGTCTCCCTCCATGCCCTGGCCGGCCAGCATGCGCATTTGCAGCGCCGTCTGCAATTTCCGGTATTCCTGAATCAGGGCTTTGATGCCCGCGTCCGCGTCTATTTCCTGCTTGAGGGCGGCGTATTCCTTGTATTCCGGGCTTTCCTGAATGGCCTGGGCCAGTATTTTGGCCGCTTCCATTGCCTGCATTAGTGTGTCCTCCTTTACAATAAACGATACAGCGCGTCATTTTCTTCCCCAAAGATCACGGGCCTACGCTTCTTCCTCCTTGGTCAAAAGCGGTTTGGGCAGCGCGCCCCGGAAGGCGGTAAAGCGCTGGCTGCTTTCCACGGTCAAATCGCCCCCGGCGGCGCGCATGGTTTCGCGGGCAATGTGCAGCCCCATGCCCCGGCCCTCGCCCTTGCCGGAAAAGCCGGGCTCAAAAATGGTGGCTTGAATTTTTTCGGGTATCATGGGGCCGTTGTTCCTTACTTCAAAGGAATAGCTTTTCACGTCCTCGCCCAGCGTGATTTCCAGCCGGGCGTTTGGCGTTTCCCCCAAAGCGTCCATGGCGTTGTCCATCAAATTGCTCAGCACCCGGCACATTTCCCAGGCGGGCAGGGGCAAATTGTCCCACACGGCGTGCACCGTCAATTCCACCTGGATATTCCGCTGCTTGGCCTCGGCCATTTTGGCCCGCAGCAGGGCGTTCACCGGCGCGCAGGCCGTTTTCAGCGCCTGGCTCAGGGATTGAATATCGCCGTACACCTGCTCGATATACCGGTTGGCCTCCTCATATTCGCCCATCTCGATAAGGCTGTACACCACCTGGAGGTGATTGAGAAAATCGTGCCGCTGCACCCGCAGGGCGATGTTCAGATCGCTCATTTGCGTAACCGTTTCATTCAGGCCGTGCAGCTTCACATTCAGTTTTCCCGCCTGCATCGCTTCCCGAATATCCATTACCGCGCCCCACGTGACCACCGCCGCCAGCAAAAGCACCACCATGTCCCCCAGCGGACCGTGAAGGGCCGTGTTCACCCCGTCGTAGAGGATATACACGGCCAGGGCCAGCACGGCCAAAATCTGCAGCGCGTTAATGACGATGGAATACAGCGCGGCCTTTCGGATATTCAGTTGTGGCTGAAGCTTCATAATTCCTCCGTCATCTCCTTTCGCAGGGATAATAAAACGCGCCGCTCCATGCGGGATATCTGCATCTGGGTGCGGCCCAGGCGCTGGGCCGTTTCCCGCTGGCTCAAATGCAGGGAATAGCGAAGATGCAAAAGCTTTCTTTCCATTTCCGTCAGAATCGCCAGGGCGGCGGCCAGCGCCTGCCGCTGCTCCAATTGCTCATAGCCCTTTTCCAGGGCGGGGATGCGCTCGCCCAAGGAAAGGCCTTCCTCATCCGTTTGGTCCAAGGAAGCCACCTGGCTTGCCCGCTGAACGGCCAAAACAGACAATACCTGGGCCCCCTCCCACCCCAGCGCCTGAGAGAGCGCGCGCACGGAGGGTTCCTCGTGGTTTTTTTCGCAGTACTCCGCCCGCGCCTTTTGCAGGGCAAGCGCCTGCCGGCGCAGGGCCCGCGGCGTGCGCAGCAGGCTGGCCTGGTCCCGCAGGCAGTTGCGCACCGCGCCGGTGACGCTGGGCGTTACAAAAGTGGTAAATTTTAAATTTCTTTCCGGTTCAAAGGCCTTAAGCGCGTTTACGCAGGCCAGGCACGCCGTTTGGTACAAATCGTCGTATTCCACGCCCCGGCCGGAAAAGCGCCGGGCAATCAGGGCGCACAGGGGCAGGCAGGCGGAAAGCGCCGCGTCCAAATCCTCCCCCGTTTTGCTTACAGCATATTGGCACGCCAGCGCGTGCATGCGCGCCGCGTCCATGCTTACGCCCCGGCGGGCAGCGTCATATGCACGCAATGCACGCCCACCTCGTCCTCATCCAGGGACACTTCCCGCACCAGCGTTTGAATGATAAGCCGGGCAATATCCGGGTCCGCCCGCTCCTCCTCCTGGCGGCGGGTGCGCTCCTGAGCGGTCAGGGACACATGCAGCCCATCCTGCCTGGGCTCGCAGCGCAGCGTCAGGGTTTCCGCATGATAATCCTGATGCAGCAATAGATCGCAGCTTTCCTCTATGGCCACGTTCAAATCGTCCATCACGTCCACCGGCACGTCAAACAGCGCGCTGACGCCGCTGGCGGCCATGCGCAGCACCAGGACCCATTCCTCCTTGGCGGGCACCGTCAATACCATAGGGCTCATGCCTTCCGCACCACCTTCATATCCGCTTCGCCAACCTCGCCGCGCAGGGCCGCCTGGGCCTGCCGCGCGTCCTTTACCCACATAGGCCGGGGGCAAAGCAGGGTAATGCCCTCCTGGGGCAGATTGATATACACGGGAATTTCTCCCGCCATGCGGGAAAGAATGGCCTGGATTCGCGGCATTTTTTCCCGCTCCATGCGCAGGTAGATTTTTTCCCTGGCGTCCTTGGCAATTTGGGCGTCGGTGCGCGTATCCCGCTTTTCCGGCGCCGCCTCCGCTTGACGCAAGGGCTCCACCACGTCGCACAGCAGCTTGATTTCCTCATCATCCCGCACGGACAGCCGCCCCGTCACCAGCACCGCCTCGTCCTCGGCCAGGGCGCGGCCATACTGCTCGTACACCTTGGGAAACAGGAGGCATTCCACCTGGCCGGTCTGGTCCTCCAGGGTGAAAAAGCCCATCATGGCGCCCTTTCTCGTGGCCTTGCTGTGGGCCTCCACCACGATGCCGCCCATCGTCACCCGCCGGCCGTCCTCCGATACGCCCTGGTCCGCCTGCTCGCTCAATTCGTTCAGGTACGCGGTGTTGACGGACAATTTCTTCAGCACTCCGGCGTACTCGTCCAGCGGGTGGGCGGTGCAGTAAACCCCGGTCATTTCCTTTTCCTGGGCCAATAGCTCCTTGAGAGGGTATTCCGGCACGGTGGGGAAGGTTTCCTGGGCGCGCATTTCCTCCGCGGGCTGGCCAAAATCGAAAAAGGACACCTGGCCGGTCACGTTTTGCTTACGCTGGTTCATCTGGCTGTCCATGGCGCTTTCGTACACCGCCATGCACTGCGCCCGCAAAGCGCCCAGGCCGTCAAAGCACCCCGCTTTGATGAGGCTTTCCACCGCCCGCTTATTCACGTCCTCCCCGGACATGCGGCGGCAAAAATCAAAAATATCCCGGAAGGGCCCATGGTTGAACCGGTCCCGAACGATGGCTTCCACCGCCTTCTCCCCCACGTTTTTCACCCCGCCCATGCCAAAGCGGATGCCCCGCTTGCCATTGGGCAAAGTGTCCACGGTGAAGGCGCCAAAGGAAGAATTGATGCTGGGCGGCAGGATGGGGATGCCCTTTTGCCGGCAGTAATAAATATAAGCGGCAATTTTGGCGCTGTTCCCGGTCACGGAATTCATCAGCGCCGCCATAAATTCGGCGGGATAATGATACTTCAAATACCCCGTCTGCAGGGCCACCACGGCGTAGCAGGCAGCGTGGGGCTTATTGAAGGCATAGGAGGCAAAGGAGGTCATTTCATCGAAAATGGATTCGGCCACCTCCGCTGGAACGCCCTTTTTCACAGCGCCGGGAATATGCTCCGCCTCGTTGCCGTAAACGAAGTTTTGCCGCTCCTTGGCCATTACGTCCTTTTTCTTTTTGGCCATGGCCCGGCGCACCAGGTCGCTTCGGCCATAGGAATAGCCCGCCAGGTCCCGCACGATCTGCATCACCTGCTCCTGATACACCATGCAGCCGTAGGTCACATCCAGAATGGGGCCAAGCAGGGGCGTTTTGTACTGTACGGTTTCGGGATGCTGCTTGCCCCGGATGTAGCGGGGAAT
The DNA here is from genome assembly GCA_946615495.1 of uncultured Clostridia bacterium. Classification (GTDB taxonomy): domain Bacteria; phylum Bacillota; class Clostridia; order Christensenellales; family Aristaeellaceae; genus RUG563. Next base: position 2,164 of record CAMOHY010000047.1, on the reverse strand, counting down.
GGATTCCATGGGGCCGGGGCGGTACAGGGAAATGGCGGCGATGATGTCCTCAAAGCTGCGGGGGCGCATGTTGGTAAGGAAATTGCGCATGCCGCCGCCTTCCAGCTGGAACACGCCGTCGGTGTCCCCGGCGCAGATCATGTCAAACACGCCCGCGTCATCCAGGGGAATTTCCTCCGGCTTCAAATGGACGCCGCGCTGGGCGATCATATCCAGCGTGTCCCGGATCACCGTCAGGGTGCGCAGGCCCAGAAAGTCCATTTTTAATAGGCCAAGCTTTTCAATGATGCCCATGGGGTACTGGGTGGTGATGACGTCGTCGTTCTTTTGCAGGGGCACATAATGGGTGGCGGCCTCTCTGGTAATCAGCACGCCGGCGGCGTGGGTGGAGGCGTGGCGGGGCATGCCCTCCAGGGTGAGCGCGGTGTCGATCAGCCGGCGCACCCTGGGGTCCGTATTGTACATGTCTTTTAATTCCTTGTTCTGGCTCATGGCCTTTTCCAAGGTCATATCCAGGGCCATGGGCACCGCCTTGGCCACCTGGTCCACCTCGGCGTAGGGGTAGCCCAGCACCCGGCCCACATCGCGCAGCACGCCGCGGGCCGCCATGGTGCCGAAGGTGATGATCTGGCACACGTGGTCGTGGCCATATTTGCGGGCCACGTAATCGATCACTTCCTGCCGCCGCTCATAGCAAAAATCCACGTCGATATCCGGCATGCTCACCCGCTCCGGGTTCAGGAAGCGTTCAAAGAGCAATTGGTACTTCAGCGGGTCCAGCATGGTAATATTCAGGCAGTAGGCCACAATGGACCCCGCGCCGCTGCCGCGCCCCGGCCCCACCATAATGCCGTTGTCCTTGGCGTATTTGATAAAATCCCACACGATGAGGAAATAATCCACATAGCCCATGCTGGAAATGACGGAAAGCTCGTATTCCAGCCGCTGTCGGGCGGTTTCATCGTCCGGGGCGTAGCGGGCGGCGAAGCCCTCCTCGCACAGCCTGCGCAGCATGCCTTCCGCCGTCTCCCCGGCGGGCACATCGTAGCGGGGCAAATGCACGGTATGAAAATCGAATTCCACCTGGCAGCGCCGGGCAATTTCCTCCGTGCGCGCTATGGCCTCCCCCAAATCGGGAAACAGGGTGCGCATTTCCGCCTCAGATTTTACGTACAGCTCCTGCGTGTGCTGGCGCATGCGGTTGTCATCCTCCAGGGTTTTGCCCATTTGGATGCACATGAGCACCTCCTGCGCGTCGGCGTCCTCCCGGCGCAGGTAATGGCAGTCGTTGGTGGCCACCAGGGGCACGCCGGTTTTTTCGCTCATAGCGATCAGCCGGGGCAGCACCGTTTTTTCCTCCGCCAGCCCATGGTCCATTACTTCAATATAAAAATGATCCGGCCCGAACAGCTTGGACATATCGCGGACGTACTTTTCCGCGTCCCCGTACCTTTCCTCCAGCAGCAATTTGGGCAAATCCCCCGAAATGCAGGCGGACAGGCAGATGAGCCCCTCGTGGTGCTGGCGGATCAGGTCATAGTCCATGCGCGGGCGGTAATAAAAGCCCCTGGTGAACGCTTCGCTGACCAGAAGCATCAAATTCCGGTAGCCGGTTTCGTTTTCGCAAAGCAGAATCAGGTGGCTGTATTCCCGGCTCAGCACCCGTTTATCCTCCATGTCCGGGCAAACGTAGGCTTCGCAGCCGATGACGGGATGAATGCCCGCGTCCTTGCAGGCCTGATAAAATTCCACCGCGCCGTACAGCACCCCATGGTCGGTAATGGCGCAGGAATCCATGCCCAGTTCCTTCACGCGCTGCACCAGCTTTTTGATGCGGCACGCGCCATCCAGCAGGCTGTATTCCGTATGCAGATGCAGATGGGCAAACGCCATGGCCATTCCCTCCATTCTACCTATTTTACCAAATAGCATTATACTCCAAACGGCCCAGAATGTAAATGAAGAAAAGTTGCGCGGCCAGGGCAATCGCTTAGGAAAAATGTTTACTGGGGGAAACCGCTCTTTGGAGCCCAAAGAGCGGTCAGAGCATCGACAAAGTCGATGCTCTGACATCGAAAGTCTGCAAGCAGTCTTTCGATGGGAACATCAATTTGCTGTAAAATGAGCATTTCCAGGCAGTTCAGCCTGGAAATGCTCATTTTAC
>CAMOHY010000046.1 GCA_946615495.1 uncultured Clostridia bacterium | reverse complement strand
TTGTTGATCACCGGCACCGTTTCCAAATCGTGCTCCAGGGCCATATACACGTTGGCCAGGGTCTGGGCTTCCACGCCCTGGGTGGCGTCTACCACCAGCAAGGCCCCCTCGCAGGCGGCCAAGGCCCGGCTCACTTCATACGAAAAGTCCACGTGGCCGGGAGTGTCGATCAGGTTCAGGGTATAGGTTTCCCCGTTCCGGGCCTTGTATTGCATCCGCACCGCCTTGGACTTGATGGTGATGCCCCGCTCCCGCTCCAATTCCATGGAATCCAGGATCTGATCCACCATCTGGCGCTGCTCAAAAACCCCGGTTTTTTCCAAAATGCGGTCCGCCAGGGTGGATTTGCCGTGATCGATGTGGGCGATAATGCAAAAATTGCGGATATGGTTCAAGCGGTCGTTGGCCACGGGCGTTTCCTCCTTGCTTTATCAACCTAATTATTATAATGGATTCAAAGAAAAAACGCAATAAAAATAACACGGCCCGCCGCTCAACAAAGCGGAAAGGCCGTGTTATCGCGGATTACGCCAGCAGCTCGGCGGCCAGGTCCGCCAGCTGCGCTTTGTTTTCTTCGCTGACGGTGGACTTGATGGTTACCACCTTTTCGCAAAGGGTGATATCCTTCATCTGCTCCAGGTAGGCTTTCATGCCCTTGGCGGCCATGGGCGCCCAGGAGCCGTTTTCGATCAGGGCCACCCTGCGCTTCTGGAAAGCCTTGGCCTTGAGGTGCAGCAGGAAATCTTCCATTTTGGGGAAGAAATTGCCGTCGTAGGTGGAGCAGGCCAGCACCAGCCGGTCAAACCGGAACGCTTCAGACAGCGCCAGGGACATATCGTCGCGGGCCAGGTCCATCAGCGTCACCTGAACGCCCTTGGCCCGCAGCAATTCGGCCATGTACTTGGCGGCCCCGGCGGTGTTGCCGTGCAGGGAGCCGTACGCCACCAGCACGCCTTCCTCTTCGGGGGCATAGCTGCTCCAGGTCTGGTACTTGCCGGTATAATAGCCCAGGTTTTCCGTGAGCACCGGGCCGTGCAGGGGACAAATAGCCTGGATATCCAGCGCGGCGGCTTTCTTTAAAAGGGCCTGCACAGGCGCGCCGTACTTGCCCACGATGTTGAAGTAATACCGGCGGGCTTCGGGCAGCCATTCTTCCTGAGCGTTCTGGGTGCCAAACTTTCCAAAGGCGTCGGCGGAAAAGAGCACCTTTTCGCTGTCCTCATAGGACACCATTACTTCAGGCCAGTGCACCATGGGCGCGGTGACAAAATGCAGAGTGTGGCTGCCCAGGGAAAGCGTGTCGTTTTCCTTGACGGCCTGGGCGCGGGCGGATAGCTGGGCGCTGGCAAACTGCGGCAGCATGGACAGGGCTTTTGCCGTCATGACGAGCTTCATTTTGGGATACTTTTCGGCAATGGCCTGAATGCTCCCGCTGTGGTCCGGCTCCAGATGGGCAATAACCAGATAATCGGGGGTTTTCCCGTTCAGGGCGTTTTCCACGTTTTGCAGCCATTCCTCGGTTTTCCGCCCGTCCACAGAATCCATGACCGCGATTTTTTCATCCAGAATGATATAGGAATTATACGTTACGCCGTGAGGCACCTTGTACTGGCCTTCAAACAGGTCAATCGTGGGGTCGTCCACGCCGACGTAGAGAATGGAATCGGATATACGCACAATCATACTCTCCCTTCGTAGAAAAAGAAATTGCCAAACGCGTGTAGTATAGCATATTTGAGAAGAAAATAGAAGAGGTTTTCCAAAACTGTTTTTGCGTTTCTCGCCGCGCCGGCATTGCTTGACAATTAGGGAAACCACGCTATAATGATGGGGAAAATGCAGTTTTCCCCATCCGGCGGATTCTGAATAACAGCGCGCCGGGCGTTCACCAAATCATAAACGAGGAAAACGAAGTTTTCCGTCCCGGCGGGCCCCGCAGGGCAGCACGCCGGGCGTTCACAAAGAAGGGAGCGAGGGTATGTTTTCTTACTACACCCCCTACACGTACTATGTGAATCCCATTTTAATCGCGGCGGCGGTCATTCCGGCCATAGCGCTGCTGCTGTATGTATACAAAGCGGACAGGCTGGAAAAGGAGCCTGCCTCCCTTCTTGGCCTGCTGCTTTTGCAGGGCATCGTTTCCACCGCCTTGGCGGCGTTTACGGAAAAGATCGGGGCCAAGCTGCTTACCGGCATCCTTTCCTCCAAAACGGTGCTGTTTCAGGTGATTTTCAATTTCCTGGTGGTGGGCCTGTCCGAAGAAGGGTTCAAGTATATGCTGCTCAAGCGGCGCACCTGGAATTCTCCCTATTTCAACTGCCAATTTGACGGCGTGGTGTACGCGGTGTTCGTGTCGCTGGGCTTTGCCTTGTGGGAAAACATCGATTATGTGGTAATGTACGGCTTCAGCACGGCTCTGGTGCGGGCGGTGACGGCCATTCCCGGTCACGCCTGCTTCGGGGTGTTTATGGGCACGTTCTACGGCCTGGCCAAGTCCCATGAGCGCCACGGCCACGCCCAGTACAGCATGGTTTGCCAGCGCCTGGCCCTGATTTGCCCGGTGGCGCTTCACGGCCTGTATGACTTTATTGCGGTCATGGACCGGTCCGAGCCCGCCGTGTATTTTATCACCTTCATCGTCATCCTGTTCGCCGCGGCCTACTGGATGATTCGCAAGCTGGCCCGGAAGGACCGCTATATTGGATAGGAGGAGCGGTATGGCCAGCGAACGGATGAACGCCCGGCAGAAAAGCGCCATGGTGGCCTTCTGCGGCATGGCGGCGGGGCTGAGCGTGGTGGTGATGCTGCTGGGCGGCGTGATTCCCATTGCCACCTACGCGGTGCCCATGCTTTGCGGCACGCTGCTTTTGCCCATCCTGATCGAATTTGGAAAAACCGCCGCGTGGACCACGTTTTTTTCCGTGGCCGCGCTGGCGCTGCTGCTGGGCTTTGATAAAGAAGCGGCGTTTTTTTATTTGTTTATCGGTTATTATCCCATCGTAAAGTGGCCCATGGACCGCATCAAGCCCAAAGGAAAGCGCCTCGCGTGCAAAGCGCTGCTGTTTGCCGGGTCCATTGGCGTCATGTACGGCCTGCTGTACCTGCTGTTTCCCTTGGAGGCTATGATTCAGGAATGGCGGGAGATGGGGCTCGTTCTCTCCATCGCATTCATTATCGCTTATGTGGGCTGCATGTTTCTGTACGATGGCCTGCTCATCCGGCTTTTGCCGGTATACGCCAACCGTATCCGGCCCAAGATGAAGTTTCTCAAAAAGAACGGATAAGGCGGACGGGCCTTCTCCGTTCCTTTTTTGCCATGATTCGCTCTATATTTCTCCATAAATTTATGGTATACTTAAATTTGTTGGGGGCAGAAACAGCCTGCCTCCGCACACTCTTTTACAGAACCGGGGGAGAGGAAATGGCCTTTTTACGTTCGATCATTCAAAAATTCAACGCCTTTATGAGCGGAAGGAATGGCATCGACCAGCTTTCCTTCGCTTTGCTGATTGTCAGCCTGATTTTGCAATTCATTGGCTCCTTTACGGGAACAGGCCTGCTTTTGCTGCCCAGCCTGGCGCTGTACGGCTATACGCTGTTCCGCGTTTTCTCCCGCAAAAGCTATAAACGGGAGGAAGAAAACAAAAAATTCTGCGTTTGGTGGGAAAAGATAAAGACGCAAGCGGTGCAGTTTTACCGCCGGCTCAAGCTGAGCCGCCAGTACAAGTATTTTAAATGCCCGCAGTGCCGGGCGCTGCTGCGCATCAAGCGGGGCGAAGGGGAGAAGGACGTTTGCTGTCCCAAGTGTCAAAACCGGTTCAAGCAAAAATCGTAACAAGGCGGGGCTGATTGGAAATGTTTGGCTATGTGCGCCCTTACGGGCCAGATTTGTCCGAGGAAGAAAAAAAGCGGTACAAGGCCGTGTACTGCGGGCTGTGCCGGATGCTGAATGAAAAATACGGCCTGGCCGGACGCATGGGCCTGAATTTTGATATGACGTTTTTAACCCTCCTGCTTTCCTCGCTGTATGAGCCCAAGGAGGAAGAAAGGGAGAGCGCGTGTCCGCCCCATCCCTTTAAAAAGCATGCGGAGGTCATTACGCCCTTTACCGCTTACGCGGCGGATATGACCGTGGCGCTCACCTATTACAAAGCCTTGGATGACTGGGAGGATGAGCGGAAGGCCTCCGGAAAGGTGTATTCCGATTTGCTAAAGCGCCATTATCAGGCGGTCAAGGAGCGCTGGAGCGCGCAATGCCAGGCCGTAGAAGGCTGCATCAGCGCCATCCACGCGGTGGAAAAGGATGAAAAGGCCCAGCCGGAGCGGGCGGCGGACTTATCCGGCCAAATGCTGGGCAGCATCTTTGCCGTGAAGGAGGATTTTTTCCAGCCCCAAATGGGCGCCCTGGGATATGCTCTGGGCAAATTCATTTATATGATGGACGCGGCGGTGGATTATGAGCAGGATATGAAAAAGGGCTGCTACAATCCGCTGCCGGGCATGCGCCTGACGCCCCAATCGGCGCGGGAGGTGCTCAAGCAGCCGCTGGGCCAGGCTGCCGAGGCGTTTGAGGGCCTGCCGCTGGTTCAGGATGTGAACATCATGCGCAATATCCTGTATTCCGGGGTGTGGCAAAGCTATAACGGGAAAATGAACCGGCAGTCCGCCGGGGACAAGGATGGGAACGAGGAAGGAGACAGGCATGGTCACTGATCCGCATAAAGTGCTTGGCGTGGCGCCGGGCGCAACGGAGGATGAAATAAAAAAAGCTTACCGGCAGAAGGCCAAGGAATGCCACCCCGACCTGCATCCCGACGACCCCAACGCCACCCGGAAGATGAACGAGGTCAACGAGGCTTACGATATGCTGATGCACCCGGAGAAATACCAGGCCCGCCAGCAGCAATCCTCCTCTTACAGCCAGGGCAATCCTTATGCCCGGCAGGGAAACCCCTATCAGCAATCCAACCCCGGCGGAGGATACGGGCCATTCGGGGGCCAAAGCGGATGGCAGGGCGGCGGCTGGTATGATTTTGACGATCTGTTCGGCTTTGGCGCTTCCCGGCGATCTTCCGCGCCGCCGCCCCAGGAAATGCCGGGGGACAGCATGGAGGTGCGCTCCGCCATCTATGCCATCAACGGCGGCCGGTGGCAGGAGGCCATTATGGCACTGGAGCGGGTGCCCAGCATGGGCCGCACGGCCAGGTGGCATTATCTATTGGCCCTGGCCCAGCATGGCGCCGGAAACACCATGACGGCTCAGGAGGAAATGCAGCGCGCCGTGCAGATGGAGCCTGGAAACGCCCTCTACCACCAGCTGCTTGAGCAGTACCGGCAGGCGGGCCAGGCCTACGCCCAGCGCTCCCAGGGCTTCAATATGAGCGCTATGGACCCTTCCCGCTGGTGCATGCGCATTTGCCTGCTGAATCTGTTCTGCAATTTCTGCTGCCGCTGTATTTAACGGTATTAATACTAAAATAGAATCCCATCGAAAGACTGCCCGCAGTCTTTCGATGGGAACATTTATTTGCTGTAAAAATGAGCATTTTTAGGCAATTCAGCCTGGAAATGCTCGTTTCTGCGGATTGTTGATTCGTTAATCCAGCGCGGCCACGATGGCGGAATACAGCTCGTCGTATTCCTCGAAGGCCGGAAGAAAAGGATAATCGCGCTTGATTTGCTCGGTGGAGCGGAACAGGAAGCCCGCCTTGCTGGCCTGAATCATGGCCAGGTCGTTGTAGCTGTCGCCCGCGGCGATGGTGTCAAAGCCGATGGATTGCAGGGCCTGCACCGTAACCAGCTTGGATTTTTCGGCCCGCATTTTATAGCCGGTCACTTCTCCGTCCGCCGCCACCTGCAGGGTGTTGCAGAAAATGGTGGGCCAGCCCAGCTTTTCCATAAGCGGCGTGGCAAATTGGGTAAAGGTGTCGCTTAAAATGATAACCTGGGTACGGGCGCGCAGCTTATCCAAAAATTCCTTGGCGCCGGGCATGGGATCGATAGTGGCGATGGTTTGCTGAATCTCATTCAGCCCCAAATGATGCTGGTGCAGAATGCCCAGCCGCCAGTTCATCAATTTATTGTAATCGGGCTCATCCCTGGTGGTGCGCTTAAGCTCTGGGATACCGCTGGCCTTGGAAAAAGCAATCCATATTTCGGGCACCAGCACGCCTTCCAGATCGAGACAAACAATGTTCATTCAACATTTCCTCCCCTTGATTCGTTCCTTTCAAGGTTATACCACAATTTGCCTGTTTTTTCAATGGAAAAGGCGAAAAAACTGTATTGACATACATTTCCTTTTTCGATATCATTGTGTGGAATTCATTTGAAAGGATGAAGGAGGGGTATTTTTCATGAATAAATATAAACCGGAAACCATCTGCGTACAGGGCGGCTACACGCCTGGGAACGGGGAAGCAAGGCAGATTCCCATCGTGCAGTCCACCACTTTTAAATATGATACCGGGGAGGATATGGGCAAGCTGTTCGACCTGGAGGCCAGCGGCTATTTTTATACGCGGCTGCAAAACCCCACCAATGACGCGGTAGCGGCCAAAATTTGCGCGCTGGAGGGCGGCGCCGCCGCCATGCTCACCTCCTCCGGCCAGGCGGCCAATTTTTTCGCCATGTTCAATCTGGCCGGCTGCGGAGACCATATCGTGGCCTCTTCCAGCATTTATGGGGGCACCTTTAATCTTATCAGCGTTACCATGGCGCGAATGGGCATTGACGTTACCTTCGTTTCGCCGGACTGCACGGATGAGGAGCTGAACGCCGCCTTCCGGGACAATACCAAGCTGCTCTTTGGCGAAACCATCGCCAACCCCGCCCTGACCGTGCTGGATATTGAGCAGTTTGCCCGCGCGGCCCACGCCCACGGCGTGCCCCTGATTGTGGACAACACCTTCGCCACGCCCGTCAATTGCCGTCCCTTGGCGTGGGGGGCCGATATTGTTACCCATTCCACCACCAAATATATGGACGGCCACGGCGTGGCCGTGGGCGGCGCCATCGTGGACGGCGGAAAATTTGACTGGATGGCCCACAAGGAAAAATTCCCCGGCCTGTGCACGCCGGATGAAAGCTACCACGGCATCACCTACGCGGAAAAATTCGGCATGGGCGGCGCTTTCATTACCAAGTGTACGACCCAGCTTATGCGGGATTTCGGCTCCATCCAGTCTCCCCAGCACGCGTTTTACCTGAATATGGGCCTGGAAAGCCTGCATGTGCGCATGGCGCGGCACTGCGAAAACGGCCAGCGGGTGGCGGAATTTTTGCAAAGCCATCCCAAGGTGGCCCAGGTGCATTACTGCGGCTTACCCGGCGACGCCTATCATGCCCGCGCTGAAAAATATTTGCCCCACGGCTCCTGCGGCGTGGTCAGCTTTGAACTGACCGGCGGACGGGAGGCCGCCAGCGTGTTCATGAACAGCCTGCGCCTGGCCGCCATCGAAACCCACGTGGCCGACGCCCGCACCTGCTGCCTGAACCCCGCCAGCACCACCCACCGCCAAATGACCGATGAGCAGCTGAAGGCCGCGGGCGTGCCCGCGGGCCTGGTGCGCATGAGCTGCGGCCTGGAAAACGCCGATGATCTCATCGCCGACATCGCCCAGGCCCTGGAAAAAGTGAAGTAAAGGAAGGCGCGCCCTATGCCCATTAAAATTCCCGATCATCTGCCGGCGGTGGACGTGCTGCGGCAGGAAAATATTTTCGTCATGCCCCACGGCCGGGCCACCACGCAGGATATCCGTCCTTTGCAAATTTTGCTCATGAACCTGATGCCCAAGAAAATACAAACCGAAGTCCAGTTTTCCCGGCTGCTGGGCAATACCAGCCTGCAGATCGAATTGGAGCTCATCGCCCCTCAGAGCCACACCTCCGCCAACACCCCGCCGGAGCATTTGCAGGCCTTTTACCGCTCCTTTGACGACGTGCGGGACCGCAACTTCGACGGCTGCATCATCACCGGCGCGCCGGTGGAGCATTTGCCCTTTGAACAGGTGGATTATTGGGACGAGCTGTGCGAATTCATGGATTGGACCACCCAGCACGTTCATTCCACCTTCCATATCTGCTGGGGCGCCCAGGCCGGGCTGTATCATCACTACGGCATTCCCAAGCAGGGGCTGCCGGAAAAGCTGTTCGGCGTGTATCCCCATCAGGTGGAATACAAGCGCAGCATCCTGTTCCGCGGATTCGACGACACCTTTTACGTGCCCCATTCCCGCCACACCACCCTGCGGCGGGAGGACGTGGAAGCGCGGAAGGAACTGCAGATTCTTTCTTCTTCGCCCCAGGCGGGGGTGTACGCCGTGTATGCCAAGCGGCATAAGCAGATTTTTATCACCGGCCATTCGGAATACGACGCGGACACCCTGGAGCAGGAATACCTGCGGGATGTGGCGGCGGGCAAACCCATTTCCGTGCCGGAAAACTATTATCCCGGCAACGATCCCACCCAGCGTCCGCTGGTGACATGGCGGGCCCACGCCAACCTGCTTTTTTGCAATTGGCTGAATTATTTTGTCTATCAGACCACGCCGTACGACCTTGCCCTGATCCCGGAAACCCAGCAGGCGGAAGAAGAATAAAAGCTCATAAAAAGCATACGCACCCGCAGGCCATTTTGCGGGTGCGTGAGTTTTTTTAGAATAATTAGAAAAAGAGAAAAAGCAGAATTACCTCAGCCCTTCGGCGATCGCCTGGAGCAGGGCGCCGGTGGGGTCGCAGCTATGCTCCCAATACATGAGGCCCAGCAATCCGTTTTGCTTTATATATTCGCATTTGGCGGCAATGGACTGAGCGTCCTCATAAGTAATGAAGGTGCTGCCGTCAAACAGATACGGGGCCTTGGCGGTATCGTCCCAGTAGCGGACGAAGCCGTTTTTTCCTATAAATTTTTCCAGCAGTTCGCCGTAGGAGGGGCCGTAGCCGCCGATGGTCTCCGCTTCCTGGAGCAGGCCGTGGTTTTCGGGGTTCACCCTGTCCCAGCGGCGGGAATAAAAGGCCGCGCCCAGCACCATTTTGTTCAGCGGCACCCCCGCTTTGTGGAAAATTTTCGTGCAGTAATCCGCGTTGCCCTGGGGGTAGGAGCCCGCCATGGCATACAGGCTGGTGTGGTGGCGGGTGGTATGGGTAAAGCAGTTCAGATCGTAGGTCATAATCTGCACATAATCGCAAATCTGGGCCACCTTATCCATCTGCGTATCGCGCACAAAATAATCGCCGCCCCCAGCCGCGATGGATACGATGCGGTTCTCTCCCGCAGCCCAGCGCATGGCTTCCATCAGATAGGTGAAGTTTTCCCGGTCAGACGGGTCGCAGTCGATGCCCGCCTCGTCGCTGCACGGGTATTCCCAGTCGATGTCCACGCCGTCCAGGGCGTAATCATCCAAAACCTGCCGAACGGACCGGGCAAAGGCGCCGCGGCCTTCCGGCGTGCGGCTCATAAGGGAAAAGCCCCCCGCCGTCCAGCCGCCAATGGAAAGCACGATTTTGATTTCCGGGTTCAGGCTCCGTACGCGGAACAGCTGCTCCTTGAGACGCGGCAGATTTTCCATGGATAAAAGCCCTTCCCGGATGACCCCGAAGGCCACGTTCACGTGGGTGAGCCGCTGGGCGTCCTGCTTCGTCATTTGGTCCAGGCCTTTTCCGGTGGCATAGCCGAGCAAAATGGGTTTCATGTTCCCTTCCTCCTTGTATTGACTTGATGGATTCATACCCTCTGACGCTTTTGTTCTATTGTACAACGCGTCCGGCCGCCTTGTCAATCACCGTCGGAAATGAAAAGAAAAGAGCCAAAATATCAATTGCATTCCCGGCGCTTCCATGGTATACTGAATTGCTTTTCATTGTCAGGGAGGTATTTCATGGCTGCTTTTGTTGATCGCGCGCCCTTTACCGCCAAAGCCGGCAACGGCGGAAATGGCTGCGTTTCCTTTCATCGGGAAAAATTCGTGCAGAACGGCGGGCCGGATGGCGGCGACGGCGGCCACGGCGGCGATGTAATCCTGCTGGCGGATGAAAATATGCACACGCTGCTGGATTTTCGCTTCCACAGTAAATATGAGGCGCCTGCGGGGGTGGATGGCTCCAGCGGCCGCCGCCAGGGGAAAAAGGGCGATGACCTGATTATCAAGGTGCCCGTAGGCACCGTGGTGCGGGATAAGGACACCGGCATAGTGGTGGCCGATATGTATGAGGCCGGGCGGCAGAAGGTGCTGCTTCGGGGCGGCCGGGGCGGCTGGGGCAACAGCCATTTCGCCACGCCCACCCGTCAGGCCCCCAATTTTGCCAAGCCTGGCATCAAAACCGAAAAGCATGAATTCATGCTGGAGCTTAAATCCATCGCGGATGTGGGGCTGGTGGGTTTCCCCAATGTGGGCAAGAGCACCATTCTCTCCGTCGTCACCGCGGCCAAGCCCAAAATCGCCAATTATCATTTTACCACGCTCACGCCCAATCTGGGCATGGTGCGGCGCCATGGGCAGGACTTTATTATGGCCGATATTCCCGGCCTGGTGGAAGGGGCCAGCGAGGGCGCGGGCCTGGGCCATGATTTTCTTCGCCATGTGGAGCGCACCCGCCTGCTTTTGCATGTGATTGACGCCGCCGGGTCCGAAGGACGCCATCCGGTGGAGGATTTTGAGCAAATCAACCTGGAATTGCAGCGCTACGGCGATTTGGCCAACCGGCCCCAGATCATTGCCGCCAACAAAATGGATTTGCCGGATGGCGAAACGGGCTACCAAATGCTCAAGGAGCACATCGGGGACAAGTACCCCATTTTCCCCGTCAGCGCCGCCACGGGCCAGGGCTTTGACCAATTGATGGACTGCGTGGCCCAGACCTTGGCTTCTCTTCCGCCTATGGAGCCCTTTGCCGAAGAGGAAATGCTGCCTGAAATGCTGGAAAATACCGGCTTTGAGGTGTCCAAAGACGGCAAAGTGTTCGTGGTCAGCGGCAGCGCGGTGGTGCAGCTGTTGGACAGCGTGAATTTTGACGACGAGGAATCCCTCAACTGGTTCCACCGCACGCTGCGCCGGGCGGGCATCATTGACGCCCTGCGTCAGGCCGGGGCCCAGGAGGGCAGCACCGTGCGCATCGAGGATATGGAGTTTGACTTCGTCGAATAATTTACAGAGGGCAGAGAGCAGAGTACAGTTTTAGATCGTCTAAACAATGAACTGCGCGCCTTTATATCGCTATATAACCGCCCTCTGAGCGCTGTTCACTTTTTCTTTTACTCACCATTTAGGAACGGAGGCAATAAAATGACCCTTGAAATTACCAGCAAGCAACGCGCTTATCTGCGCTCCATGTGCAACACCATGCAGCCCATCCTGTACATCGGCAAGGAGGGCATTACAGACGGCACCGTAAAGGAAGCCTGGGACGCGCTGGAAGCCCGTGAATTAATCAAATGCTCCGTTCAGCGGGAAGCGCCTCTTTCCGCCCGCGAAGCCTGCCAGGAGCTGTGCGAAAGGGTGCACGCCGCGCCCGTGCAGTGCATCGGCAGCAAGTTTTCCATCTACCGGCCCCGCCGCAAGGACCCCACCATCGTCCTGCCCAAATAAATGGGTTTTATTAAAAATGCAATAAACACAATATATTGTGGTCCATTCCCAAAAATAAACCGAAATATATCCCAAATATGGTATTGACATCATGAGCCGAACCCTTTATAATAGGGTTCGGTCTTTCGATGTAATAATAGAATCGAAACAGAATTGTAAAATTCCCAGAATACAATGTGGAGGAATTCGTCATGATTACGTCCATCAGGAAGCGGGATGGCCGCGTTGTGCCCTTCGATATGGAGAAGATTCAGCATGCCGTTACCAAGGCCTTTGAAGGCTCCGGCAGCGCCAAGG
>CAMOHY010000045.1 GCA_946615495.1 uncultured Clostridia bacterium | reverse complement strand
CAGATGAAAAAGAGCGACGTGAACGGCGAAAACGCCCTGCCCCTGTTCCAGTACTTAAAGAGCCAGAAGGGCTTCGAGGGCTTTGGCCACGGCCCCAAGGCGCTGGCCATGAGCGGCCTGCTCAAGGGTATTGATAAGGATTACAAGAATAATCCCAATATCAAGTGGAACTTTACCAAATTCGTGGTGGACCGTCAGGGCAATGTGGTGGCCCGCTTCGAGCCCACGGCGGACATGAAGAAGGTGTCCGACTGCGTGGAGAAGCTGCTGTAATTTCCAAAGATACGCAAAGGGGGAAGCGTCCATGCGCTACGATATCGCCATCATCGGCACCGGCCCCGCGGGCCTGTCCGCCGCCATCACCGCCACCATCCGGAACAAAAAGGTGGTGCTGCTGGGCAGCAAAAACCTGACGGAAAAGCTGCAAAAAGCCCACGAAATCCAGAATTATCTGGGCTTTCCTGCCGTTTCCGGGGCGGACCTGGCCGCGGCCTTCCAGCGGCATATCGATGAAATGGGAATTGAAATCACGGAAAAGCGAATCAACGCCGTTTATGCCATGGGCGATTACTTTGCTTTGCAAAGCGGCGATGAAATGCTGGAGGCATCCAGCGTCATCCTGGCTACCGGCGTAGTGCAGGGCAAGCCGCTGCCCGGCGAGGAAGAGCTGCTGGGCCGCGGCGTGAGCTACTGCGCTACCTGCGACGCGCCCCTGTACCGGGGCAAGCGGGCCGCCGTGGTGGGCTACAGCCCCCGCGAGGAGGCGGAGGCCGCCTTTCTGGCCGAGGTGTGCAGCCAAGTGCTCTATTTTCCCACCTATAAGGAGGACACCCATCTGCCTTCCGGCGTGCAGGTCATTCGGGAGCGGGTGACCGGCATAGAGAATCAGGCGGGGGAGAGAGTTGTCAAAACCGCTGAAAACGGGTATACTGTAGACGGCGTGTTCATTCTTCGGGAAGCTGTGGCACCCGGCCAATTGGTGCCGGGCCTTCAGGTGGAGGGCGCCCATGTGGCGGTAAACCGTAAAATGGAGGCCAGCATCCCCGGCGTGTTCGCCTGCGGCGACATCGTGGGCGCCCCGTACCAGTACATCAAGGCGGCGGGGGAGGGCAACGTGGCCGCCCTCAGCGCCGTGGCTTATCTGGATAAAATGAAGCGCGCCAACGGATAAATCGATCATAGAGGAGAGAGAAACATGGTCAAGAAGATCAATGCGGAACAGTTTGAAAACGAAGCGAAAAAGAGCGCGGCGGCAGTGGTGGATTTCTCCGCCACCTGGTGCGGCCCCTGCCGTATGCTGGCGCCCGTTGTGGAAAGCGTGAGCGAAAAGCTGGCGGGCAAGGTGGATTTTTACAATGTGGACGTGGACGACGCGCCCGAACTGGCCATGGCCTACAAGGTGAACTCCGTTCCCTGCCTGGTCATGATGAAGAACGGCGAATTTGTGGATCAGTCCATCGGCTTTAAGCCCGAACCCATGATTCTGGAATGGGTAAACGGCAATCTGTAAGCGGCGCGTTTGGTCAGCGTCCTGCAAATGAAAGGTGAAGCGCCATGACGGAAGAAAACCATGTCCCAGCGGAGGACATGCCCCAACTGCATTTGGATAGCCAGCTTTGCTTCCCGCTGTACGCGGCGGCGCGGAAAGTGGTGAACCATTATACCCCGTGCCTGAAGCCCTTCGGCATTACCTACACCCAATACATTGTGCTGCTGGCCCTGTGGGAAAGCGGCAGCGCCACGGTGGGCGATCTGTGCCGCAGGCTGTACCTGGATAACGGCACCATGACGCCGCTGCTGAAAAAGATGGAGGAGGCCGGGTTCATTTCCCGCAGCCGCTCCAAGCAGGATGAGCGGGTGGTGACGGTAACGGTGACGGAGGCGGGCTGGGACCTGCGCCAAGCGGTAAAGGATGTGCCCTTCCAGATCGGCAGCTGCATTCCCATGAGCCAGGAGGAAGCCTTCACGCTCTACCAGCTTCTGCGCAAGCTGATTGAAACACTGAATTGAGAAAAAAACGGCCCCTAAAAGAAAGAGGACGGCTTTGCTGCGGCCCTTTCATACTTTCTGGGGTTTGTCGACAGTTTGAGGACCCGGAGGGGTATAAAACGTCCCTCCGGGTCCTTTTTTTCGTTATGCCTTACGGTAAATTGTTGATAAGGTCCGTCAGCTTTTTGTGCCGATGCTGTTATAGACCGCGAACACAAGAATTGAATGGCACGCCCGAAGCCTCGCTGCACACAGAGCCATCCGCTTTCGGCGGCTGCCTCAGGTTCGTTCATTCTTCGTTCCGCTTTGCCGGAGAGAAAAATCCATCTCGAATCAGCGTTTGTCCTTATCGATGAATTCCAGGGTCACTGTCGCAAGCACGGCGAAGACGAAAGCGAACAGGGCCAGGCTCAGCCAATACTTGGTTATGTTTGCCTCGGTATTTTCATAATCCGCGTTATAGCTGGCGGCGGCGGCCTTTTGCTCCAGGAAGGTTTTTACCCTTTCTTCCCCCACCAGGTCCAGCAATTGGCCCACCGTGGTTTTTACCGTGATTTCCGTATCCCGTTTGGCCTGCACGTCGGGGTTGCCGGCCAGGAAGTCCACCGCTTCGCCCACGGTGATGGTGCCGCCCACCTCTACGTCGCCGTACGTTTCCATCAGGCCCTTGGCGTCGATGGCCTTCAGCACGTCGTCTATGGTGGTCATTTGGACGAGCTTTTTACCTGTGATGGTTTTCATGTCCTCGGAATTGAGGATATTCTCAAGCAGATCGCCCAACGTAAAGCTGGATGTGATCCCAATGTTAAAATTGCGCACATCCTCCAGGTTTTCCGCCTCCAGCATCATCCGAAGCAAATCCTCCACCGTGAAATCCTCCAGGATATGCTCCTGCTTAAAGGCGTCGAAGGTGGCGGATTTTTCCAGAATATCCTTAAGCTCGCCCAGGGTAAACACCCGGCCCAATTCCTTGGCGCGCAGGGAAGCAATGGCGCCGTTTTCCGTATCCTGCAGCAAATCCAGCACCTGGCCCACCGTTACCGAGCCGCCGATTTCATTATCCCGCATTTTGCTTATCATGCTGGAAATGCTTTCGTAGGGACGGTTGTTGGTGTCCGATTGGGCGGCGATGACCTTCAGGCCCGGATTGGAAATGGTAAAATTGGACAAAGGCTTAGACCATGCGGGCAGGGGCAGCATACCGCCGGAAAACACCAACTGGAAAATCAGCACGAAGGGCATAATGGTCATGGCCGTGGTGGTGTTATGGGCCAGGGTGGATACCCACAGGGACAGCATATCCGAGGCGAAGGTAATCAGGAACATGGAAAAGCCAAATTCCAGCATGAAAAACTTCGTCAACAGCCCCTGCGAGGGATAGTTTACGCCCGTTGAGGCGGACACAATCAGCGTGATGACCGTCTGCGCCAGGCACAGCAGCGCCTGATACAGCATGTGGGAGAAAATGTAGGAGGAAACGTGCATGCCGGAGCGGTGCTCCCGCTTGATGACGTCCCGCTCCCGGCAGATGACCTGAATGGAGTTGAAGCAGCCGTTCCAAACGCACACGCACACCATGGCGAAGGACCCAAACAGCGTGCCTTCCATGGTGATAAAGCACTTGAGCCGCGTGACCATGCTGACCAGGCCCGCAATCAGCGCGGCCATGGGCAGCACCTTCCAGTCGTTCTGGTAAATGAACATACGCAGCAGCTTGCCCAAATAGATAAACACCTGGGCGCCCCGTCCCCGATGGCGGATGGCGATTTGCCGGGGGGTATTATTCAAATTCAGTTCAGCCATGCTGCACCTCCGCATACTTGAGCACGTAATCGTCGGCCAGGCCGTCGCCGCCCTCTTCCTTGCGGTTGACGGATTTGACGATCTGCTCCATGGTGTCCCGCTGGAAGAATTTCCTGGCATCCTCAATACTGCCGTAAAAGGCCAGCCGTCCCGTGCGGGCAGAGTCCTTGGCCAGCACGATCACATCGTCAAACAGGTCGATGACCCGGTCCGGCGTATGGGTGATGACGATGATGATTTTGCCCGTATCGGCAATCTTGCGCAGCTGCACAAACAGCTCCCTGGCCATGACGCCGTCCAGGCCGCTGTCCGGCTCGTCCAGGATGAACAGGGAAGGATTGCTGATGAATTCCATGGAAATGGACAGGCGCTTTTTCTGTCCGCCGGAAAGCTTTTCCACCAGGTTGTTTTTCACCGGCTGGAGGCCGAAAATGTTCATCACTTCATCCACCCGCTCCCGGCGCAGCTTGGCGGACACATCCTTGGGCAGTCTCAGCTTGGCGGCGTCCAGCAGGGTGTTGATGACGGTGTCCTTGCCCCGCATCATTTCGGACTGCGGAACGAAGCCTACCTCGTACTGCATCTTTTTATACTGGGTGTACATGTTGCTGCCGTTGAGCATCACCTCGGCGTCGGCCTTTTCATAGCCGTTGATGGCGTTTAAGAAAGTGGTTTTGCCCGCGCCGGAGCCGCCCAGCAGCAGCACCATATGGCCCTGGGGAATGCTCATGTGAATATCCCGCAGCAGGGTCTTCTTCTGGAAGAATTCTGTGGCGGCGCGCTCCTTCAGGTTCACGGTCAGGCCCTCGTCCATCACCTTGGCGCTGCCGGAGGTGGCCAGGCGGGCCATTTCGGCCCTTAGGTCCTCCACCTTCCATTCGGGCTGATACTTGGGATGGAAGCCCCAAAGCAGCGCGGGAATCCATTGGGTATAGTTAGTCAGGCACAGCCACAGCCAGCGCTTGCGCAAGCCGTACACATCGATCAGGCCGCTCCACACCCGGATGGCGTAAACGATTTTGACGAGAATCAACGCGGCAAGGGCAATGGCGATGAACATCAGCCGAATTGCTATCGTTTCCGCGGAAGTGATTTCTATATCAAATAATGTGGTGGAGATCAGTTGGAGGACTACGGACAAAACGATATCCAACACCGTTATCATGCTGTACATCCGGCCCTCCGGCTCGCGTCCGGCGCACCGGGAAAGCTGGTACTCCCTGGCGCCGGGAATCAGGGCCCACCAGCCCTGGAGCCCGGACTTTTGCAGCAGCCTCCATACGCCCGCCATGTACAGCGCTGAAAGCACAATCATAATCGGGCTGGTGCTGCCGAACAGGATCGCGCACAGGATCGTTAAAAATAAAGACATTTGCATTCCTCTTTCTTATTGTCAGCAAATTGTTTTCAGAAAAATCAGTCCTTGTTGTTCTTCCCTGCAAACTGCATGAGCAAATCCAGAATCTTGAGATAAATCCAGATCACGGTGAACACCAGGCCAAACGCGGCGGACCACTCATATTTCTTGGGATAGCCCAGATTTACACAGTCATCAATCATGGAAAAATCGCTGATGAGGAACATGGCGGCGATCACCAGGCCGACCACGTCCAAAGCGATGCTGAGGCCAAAATTCTGGGACATGGCCTGCACGTAAGGCCGGGTGGCGGGAATCAGGGAACCGACGAAGCTCAGCACGCCCAGGAGGACGCTTCCCAATATCAGGGACAAAAGCACCGTCCGGAACTTCTTTCCGCCTTTGACCAGGCCGGAGGAATACAGAAGGCTCATAACAGCCACCACCGCCACGGTGAGCAGCAGCGCTTCCAGGCCCAGGTATTCATAGCCGGTCAGCACCTTAAAGACCAGGAAGGAGATGAAATAGCCCTGGCTCAAGGCATACAGGGTGCCGGTAACCGGAATGGTTTTGCTGACGAAAATGCCCACCAGCTCGCACACAAAGCCCACGGCAACTACGGCGATAGCGAGGATGGCTTCCTTCTTGGACAGGGAGAGCGCAAACTTTTCATAGATCTGAACAGTTTGCCACACGGGTTCATTGGCCATGGCCGCCTTCACCAGCAGCTGGGCGATCATGCCTACCAAGGTAATCACCAGGAAATAGAGCGTTTTCCTGGCAATGCCCGCATAGGTGGCGGCGTTGGTTTCCGACCGTTCGGTAATTTTGCTCAGGCGGCTCAATACCGGGTTGGAATGGAAAAGGGTGCGGGTTTTGGGCTTGGATTCGCGGGTCAGGGTACTCATGTTCAATTCCTCCTACTCATTATTGTTTATTTGCAATGGATTGCATCATTTTACTTACCGCTTTGTTGCTTTGAATGCGCAGAAGCTGCGCTTCCGTATCGTTCGCCCAGGCATAGGGCGACATGTATTCTCCGTAATAGGAGCTGATGGCGTCCTCGTCCCCTTCCAGGAACCGGTACAAATCGCAGTCAATCATTTCCGGCACGATGCGCAGGCTGCGGTTTTTCATTTCAAACAGCTCGCCGATACCATAATTTTGAAGCGTTTCCCGCAAGGAGCGGACGATCACGTCCATTTGCTTTTGCATGGAAACGTCGTATTCCCGGTCCTCCCACAGCGTCAGGAATACGTCCTGCCGCGTCACGCCGGCGCCCCGGCGGTCCACCAGATAGGCCAGCAGCTCCTTGGCTTTGGACCGGCGGAAGTCCATGGTTTTGCCGTCCACCAGGATTTCAAAGCTGCCGAAGGTTTGCACGGTAATGCGAGAAGACTTTTTGGCATCCCGAATGGATAAGGCGTACTCCACTTCTTTTGTCAGCCGCGCCTGATCGAAGGGCTTGAGCAAATAGCTGGATGGATGAACGGCGTAAGCATCCAGAGCGTATTGGCTGAAGGCTGTGATGAAGATGATGGCAATGCCCGGCTTGGCCTCGCTGATTCTTTTTGCAAGCTCCAGCCCGCTCATATTGGGCATATCGATATCCAGCAGCGCCAAATCCACCGGGTGGGCCATAATCCAATCCAGGGCCTCCAGGGGCTGGGTGAAACCGCGTACATCCGATAGAAGCCGAATCTTTTGGCAGGAGGACACCGTGTGCTTCAGCACATGGGCTTCATCGTCTACGCAAATAGCGTTCATGACGCTTCGATCACTCCTTTCCCAAGGGAATGCGAATCGTCACGCAGGTTCCCTTGCCAATTTCGCTTTCAATGGACATCGTGCCGCCGCACAGCTTTTGCAGCCGTTCCTTTACATTTTGCAAGCCGATGTGCGGGCCCTCCTTTTTTTGCACATCTTTGGCGGAAAAGCCCTGTCCGTTATCCCGAATGATGATTTCATGA
The DNA here is from genome assembly GCA_946615495.1 of uncultured Clostridia bacterium. Taxonomy (GTDB): domain Bacteria; phylum Bacillota; class Clostridia; order Christensenellales; family Aristaeellaceae; genus RUG563. The sequence goes on along the minus strand of CAMOHY010000045.1, from coordinate 4,768 downwards.
CAATCCGGAAGAAGGTTGGTGATAATGTCGATTTGGCCTTTTTCCCTTCCCCTGATTCCGTGGCGAATGGCGTTTTCCACCAGCGGCTGCACCGTCAGCGCGGGCAGGACGAAATGCTCGTCCTCAATTTCATAATCCAGATGGATGTTGGGGAACCGCGCCATTTCAATCTGGGCGTAAACCAATGTGTGATCCAGCTCCTTGCGGAAAGGAATCAGGTTGGCTTCGTGAAGAGAATCAATATTCTGCCTCAGATAGGTGGCAAAACGTTCGGTAACATTGGCGGCCTTTCTGGGGTTTTCCAAGCACAGGGATTGAATGGTAGTGAGGGTATTGTAAAGGAAATGCGGCTGGATTTGGGAAATCATGATCTGAATGCGCTGCTCCGCCACCAGGGCTCTTTCGTGTTCCCGCACGAATTGCAGATGCAGCCAGGTGTAAAAAAACATGCAGCAGAACACCGTGGCAATTTCCGTGAAGGTGATGGTGCCGGCGGCGTGGCACCGGGAATCCAGAACCGGCCCCAGCGCGGCGATAACCACATTGGCCAGGGGAATCATCCGTTCAAAGCCCTGGAGGCGTTTAAACTGGATCAAGGCAATCACCAGCAGGGCGAAAAGCAGGCCGAAGCTGACGAAATGGGCGGTATACCCCATTGGGCCGCGAATGAAGCGGCCGTCGTTTTCGCTGATAAAGAACGTCCAGGGCTTAAAAAACACCGTCAGGTATATGCCGGTGTTCAGGATGATCGGAAGCCAGAACAGGCGGCGCTTGGGGCTGTCCCAGACAACATAGATGAACAGCACAATCACCACGGGGCGCACAAGATAGGCATACACCCCCAGGCCGGTTGTCAGCATCCGGTATGCGGGGCTCCATGCCGCCTGCAGCGTGTTGGAAACGCAGTTTGCCAGAATCAGCGTCAGCACCAATCCGTCAATCGCCAGCATGACCTGCTTTGTGGGCTTTTTTACATACGGATCAATCCCTACGGCAAACGCGACCCCGATCAGCGCCAGAATGGGCAGCATCAGCGTGTTCACCTGTTCCTGCAAAGCGATGGAAAAATAGCCCAAGTTTGTTTCATCTCCCTGCCGTGTCCGCATTTTCTGCCGCGATCAGGCGCAAATGACAGCCGCGCCCCCGCCCCTTACGATTCGGCCGCCTTTAAGTCGCTTTCCTCCAGCTCCTCCGTCTGCGGCCGGAGCGTCATGCCCGCCGTATCCGTCACCGGCAGGGAAAACACGATGGCGCCGGCGCCGGTATCCGGCCCCGCATCGCGCATGATTTGCTGAATCATTTCCGTTCTTTTTTCCGTAGGCGTCACAATCAGGATCAGGTCCTTTTCGCTGGCCAGGGAAATGCCGAAAAACTGTTCCGCCTTTTCCTGGCCCGTGCCCCTGGCGTGAATCACCGTTCCGCCCCGCGTTCCGGCTTTTCGGGCGGCATCCATGATTTGTTCGCTGTATCCCTGATTGCCAATCACAACCAGCAGTTCCTGCTCCGTTCCCTTCAACGTCTGCTCCGCTCCTTTCTCATATCCCTGACCGGAGGTAAGAAACATCAATTCCCGCTTTCCGCCCACAGCGGCCAGCGGCACGATATAGGCAATGCCCACGCCGGGCGCGTCAATGCGGAGCCGCACCGACATGGCTTTTTTCACTTCCAGCCACTTCCGGCCCGTAACGATGGTCAGGCACACCATTTTTTCGCTTTCATTCAGCGCCAGCAGGCGCATATACCGTTTCAGCGCGGTTCCGTGGCCCAAGGATATGAAGTGCGTGTCCAGCCCCTTATCCTGATAGAGCCGGTTAAATTCGCGCATTTTTTCCCGGCCTGTGACCGTCATCATCAAGTAAAGCTCCGATTGATTCATGTTTTCTCCCCTCACAATTCGATGACAGCGTCATTGGGCATGTCGGCAAACAGATCGGCCTCCGTCCTGACCGGCTTATGATGCTTGGACTTGATGCGGTAAAGAATGCCCAGGCCTTGAATGGTGAGCAGCGGCGTCATGGCTACCAGCGCCACCACGCCGAAGGCATCCTTGGCCAAATCGCCGCCAAGGGCGGTGCAAAAGCCCATGGTCATGGGCAGCAGGAACGCCGCCGTCATGGGGCCGGACGCCACGCCGCCGGAGTCAAAGGCGATGGCCATAAACAGCTTGGGGCAGAAAAAGCTCATGCCCAGCGCCAGCACATAGCCCGGCACAATGATCCACAGCACATTCATTCCCAGCATGACCCGCAGCATGGAAAGGCCCACGGAAATGCCAACGCCGGCGCACATGCTTAATTGCAGGCTGCGCCCGGTAATCGCGCCGTCCGTCAAATCCTCCACCTGCCGCATCAGCACATACACCGCGGGCTCCGCTTTTACCACCAGATAGCCAATCAGCATGCCTGTGGGAATAATGATCCACCGGTAGGGAAGCTGCCCCAGCATTTGGCCCAGGTAAGCGCCGGCGGGCATAAAGCCGTAATTGGCCCCGGTCATGAATACCGTCAGCCCGATATAGGTGTACAGAATGCCAAGCCCAATGCGGGAAAGAAGCTCAAAATTCAGCTTGAGCATAATATAGTTGAATACGAAGAAGAACACGGTAATGGGCAGGATAGAAATCAGCATTTCCTTCAGGTATTCCGGAAAGCCGTTGCTGAACAGGACGCGCAATTCCACGGAATCCTGCACATTGGTGACGGCCAGGGGCGTATAATCGGCGCCGTTGGCCTGAAAAATCATGCTTAAAATGAGCACAGCCAGAATGGGCCCCACCGAGCAGAGCGCCACCAGGCCAAAGGAATCCTCCGCGGCGTTGGCGTCGCTGCGGATGGCGGCAATGCCCAGGCCAAAGGCCATGATGAAGGGCACCGTCATGGGGCCGGTGGTAACGCCGCCGGAATCATAAGCCACGGCGCGGAAATTTTCCGGCGCCAGGAATGTAAGCCCCAAAATCAGCACATAAAAGCCGAACAGCAAAACGCGCAGCGAGATGCGGTAAAAAATTCTGACCAGCGCCAGCACCAGAAAACCGCCCACGCCAATGCCCACCGACAGGATCAATACCAGGTTCGGAATTGCCTGCACCTGCTGGGCCAGCACCTGCAAATCGGGCTCGGATACGGTAATCAGCACGCCCAGCACAAAGCCCAATATCAGGATCAGCTTCAGGTTTTTGCTCTTGGTCACCCGCGCGCCGACCTGCTCTCCCATGGGCTGCATGGCCACCTCGGCGCCGACGGAGAAAAACATCATGCCGCCGATCAGCATGAGCGTGCCCATAAAAAAGCTGAGCATAATGCCGCTGGGGATGGGGGCGACGGTGAGGCTGAGGAGCAGCACCAGCGTCACAATGGGCAAAACAGCGGCCAGCGCCTCCCGGAATTTTTCAAGCAGCTTGTTTTTCAGTATCATATCATCATCCCTGTGTCAGCATCATCAAAGGATGCGCCGTTTTTTCTTATTGTCCGCCCAAGGCCTTGCTTTTTCCGCACAGCTTGAGGAGCAGCGGGAACAAAGCGATATAATAGAACGCGTGGATTACGGAGAACAGCAGCTTGCCCCAGTGGGAGCCCAGGCTGCCCGTTAGCGCCGGACGCAGGAAATCCTTCATCAGCACCATGGGAATTAAGCCCAGCAGGCAAATGACCGCGGTTTTCCAGTTTTTCTTGAGGGGCTGAAAGCGAATCCACTTTTTTTCCACGAAGCGGGCGATGATAAAGCCCATCACCTTGCCCAAATCGCCGTAGCCGTCATTCATCATCTTTTGGGGGTCTACGATCAGCTTTCCTTCCTCGTTCAACTCCATGGGGTAGGCTTTTACGCTGATATACAGAATGCCCGCCCAGCAAAGGAGAAAGCCGCCCAGCAAAAGCCAATCCTCTTTTTCGGGGCGCCGGTCCAGGTATTTAAACAGCTTCGCCGTTAAAATCAGGCTGAGCACGGACAGGGTGATGGCCACAAAAACATCCTGGGGCGTGTGCACGCCCAGATAATTCCTGGAAAAGCCGGTCAGCAGAATGAAGGCCGCAAACAGGAAGGACATCCAGCGCGTGCGCTTGCTTTCCCACAGGTTCACCGCCATGCCGCCCGCCAGGGGGCCGGCGGTGGTGGTGTGCCCGCTGGGGAAGGAATAACCCGTGGCGGTTTTGATGGAATCTCCCGCGGGCAGGATGCGGCTGTCCCGAATCCAGGGGCGGTAGATGCAGGCCGAAAGCTTAATGAGCGGCGTCAGGAGCATGCAGAAGTAATAGGACACCAGCGCGTAAAGCCCCTTCCGCTTATCCCAGAACCAGTAGACGAATACCGGAATCAAAATCAGATACGTGGTGGCAAAATTGGAGATAAACTCCATGAAGGGCGTCCACGCGTCCTGCATGCCGTTCCGAAAATCCTGAAGCGCAAGCAAGTATTGGATATCCATACAAGTACCTCCGATTTTTATGCTGGCCTCCGGCCCCCGCATTTGCGCGCAGCGCGGCCTGGTTATGCGCGTTCTAAGAATTTCCGCCGGTCCCAATACCCATTTGCGGGCGGGAAACGGGAAGGGACCCCTTGCCGCCAAAGCGGCGCTTGCAGGCCCGCCGCCGCCAGCCTGACCGTAAAGCCGGAGGCAAAAGCAGCCGCGCTCATGTATTTTTCGCCATTGTTCATGAATATCCGCGGCGCACCGGAGGCAAATTCCTCCGGCACGGCCGCTTGCAAATGAGGACCGTATGCCCGACGCCTTCTTTACAGATCAACATCCACCCTGTTCATCCATTCAAAG